>JBEGRN010000215.1:0-3562 GCA_041180425.1 Verrucomicrobiota bacterium | reverse complement strand
GGCGGCCATTTGTAATTGCGGGCTTTGGTAACCTTACGCGGCAGGCAGGACCACCAGCACGTCGTAGCTGAAAGCGGTCGCCCAGGAGCGCTCGTCGACACCCTCATCCTCGGAGCCGATGGTCACGTCATAGCAGGACGCGTCCCCGCCCGACGTGAAGGCCGCCTTGATGGAGGTCAGGTCACGCATATTGCCGGCGAGAGCGGCGCAGCGGAGACGGTGATCGGCGAGGGTCGTGTCGTCGGCGTTCGAGAACAGGGTGATGCGGACCGAGCAGGAGTAGTTGCCGAGGCCTTCGGGGAGGTCGCCAGGTGCCTTGGCCGACTCGCAGAGGACGATGGCCTTGGGAAGGGTCTGCGTCGCGGCGCTGTCCCCGGTGAGGAAGGCGATGGTCGTGAGGTCGGTCTGGGCGGCGAGGTAGGTCGCGAGCGTCGATTCGACGATGTGGCGGATGGATTTGGTGCCCATAAGAATAGGTGGTTAAATGTTGATGGACGCGTCCTTGAGGTGCCGCCTCATGCGCAGGCCCATTTGCTTGCGCCGATTGACGAGCACCAGCGGGATGACCGAAGCGTCGACCCCGATGTTGTTCACGTTACCGAGGCTATTCGTCACCGAGACCTCGATGAGCTTGTTCTGGCTATCGGAGGCGACGTTGCTCGTGCCGCGGGTAGCGTGACGGTTAATCCAGGCTACGGCCAGCAGGTCGGTGCCGAAGTTCTTTTCGATGCCGTTAATCTTCGGTTTCGGCAGGGAGCGCAGGGCCGAGGCCCAGCCGGACTTGACCATGCCGACCATCGCCTGACGTTCCTTGATGTAGGAAGCCAGGTCGCCTTTGGTTTCGACGAGGAGCTTGATTTTGGTCGGGCGGACATTCTTCCCGATGCGACCGCCGAACTTGCCCTTGATACGGTTATGTGGAGCACGCAGCTCCTGTACGAAGCCTTGGCCGTATTCGGTGCGGACAGGGTTGGTCGTGTTGAAGTAGTTCTTCGCCTTCTTGAACGCCCGGTCATGGTCCTGGTCGTTCGCGATCTTGCGCATGATGGGCGACAGGCCTTTAAGCGCCTGAAGCGTACCCTTGCCGATGATGTTATTGAACAGGCTGATGTCGTTGGCCTTGGTCGCATAGGCCAGCTGATTGGTCAGCAAGGCCGAGGCTGACTGCGTGTTGCGGTCGTTGGCGGCCACGAAAATCTTGCGGATGTCTCCGGCCACGGCGTTGTCGCCGGCGGTCTGGGCGGCCTTCGACAGGCCACGGCCACCGCCCTTGGGCATCGGAGGGGTGAAGGTCGCCGCGTCCTGACAGATGAGCGCAGCCTGCTCGAGCGTGGCGTCCCGCATGGTCTGCCCGGTCTTGGACGCGAACCGCTGCAAGGTCGCGATGAACTTGTTGACGGAGGTCTGATCTAGGACGACGCGGACCATTACTGGTTATCGTCGATGACGACGAGCGTGATCCAAGCCGACCCGGGCTTGTAGGTCTGGGTCGTGATGCGGACGGTCTTCCCGCCGGCCACGATTTTCTTCCCCTGGGCAAGGCTGGCGATGGGAGCCCCGCCCGACAGTAGGGCCGCCGATGCCCCAATAGACCCATCTGGCTGGCTCCAGGAGGCCGTTACGGCGGGGAGCCTGACCGAGTACTGGGTCCGCTCGCAATACCCCCCTGCTTCGAGGACGGTCTGGACGGCGGGGTCGGAGATGAGGCAGGAGAAGGTGATGGCCCCGGAATTGCAGGAACCAGCCACGCCGAAGTCCGCCACCATCTCCTTGGCGTCGGCCAGAAACTCCGAGTAAAGACTCATAACCTTGCCCGCTTTGGGAACAGGCACAAAAAAAGGGCCCCTTGCGGAGCCCTTTAAGTCGTACCCTAGGCCGCTATTAGGCGGTCTTGAGGCGGACGAGGGAGGTGGCGCGACCGACGGCGGCACCGAACATGAGGGTCGCGGTGACGTTGAGGAAACCGCTCTGCTCCATGCCCACGAGGACCTGCACGCCGAGGCCGGTGTCCTGGTCGACGGCGTTCGAGACTTCGAAGCCGGGGATGTCCATGGAGTCCGGGAGGGCGGAGGCGAAGGCGATCGCGTCAGGACCAGCGACCCAGCCAGCGAGGTTTTCGCTGTTAGCGGAGAGGTTGGCGAACTGGTAGATGCGGGCACCGGCGATTTCGCCGAGGTCGCCGTTGGCGACGATGCGAGCACCGAGGACGTTGTTGCCGACGATCGTGGTGTCCTTGCGGAGGTCAGAGACGTAGGTGCTGTTCAGCACGGCGTAGCGCGGGCTCGGGGCCTTGGCGTCGTCGAGGGTCTTCTGGACGGCGACGAGTTCGTCATAGGACAGGGAAGCGCCGGTGGTCGAGGAGACGCTGTAGTTGGCGTTCGTGACCTGGGCGTTGATGACGTCCATGACCTTCTGGGCGAGACCGATGGAGGCGGTCTGGACGAAGTTGTTGACGAAGAAGTCAGCGCCGTAGTCCTTCAGGTTCGAAGGGGTGAAGCGGCTGGAGATCTTGTACTGGGTCAGGGAGACGGTGGACGAGGCGATCGTCGCGTCATCCTGCGTCAGGTAGCCGCCGGTGCTGAAGGCAGTAGCGGTCGAGACGCCGATGAGGGGCACCTGGATGCTCATGCCCGACGAGCCGGGGCGGGAGGAGAAGACCGTGGAGATACCCGAGAGGACGGGCAGCTTGTTCTTCAGGGTGGAGAGGACGCCAGCGCTGAGGACAGCGGGAGCGGCACTGATGGAGTTAGCCATGTTGGAGGATTAGGTAGGGTTGAGGGAAATTAGAGGGCGGCCTTGATGATGGCCGACTTGTGCGCTTCGAAGTACGCGTTGCGCTCCTTCGAGCCGACAGGCAGCGCGAGGAAGGCGGCGTAGTGGTCGACGGCTTCGGCCGAAGCGGCGTCGCCCTGGGGAAGGGCGGTCGGGGCGATGCCGACGGAGGCCACGATCTTGGCGGCTTCCTTGGAGGCGGAGACCTTGGAGGCTTCGGCTTCGAGGGCGGCGGCCTTGAGGGCTTCGACTTCCTTCGCGGACACTTCGATGGCGGCGGCGAGTTCGGCGAGCTTGGCGTCCTTGGCGGCGGCTTAGGTCGTCGCGCTCGGCGGTGAGGCCGGAGAGGGCGGCGGTGGCTTCGAGGAGCTGGTCTTCGATGGTCATCTTGAGTTTGCGGAGGTTGGAAACTTTTACTCCTTCACCAGCGAGCCAGGGATGACCCACAGCTTGCAGATGCCGTTCGGGTCGATGTCGCCGGCGACGAGGCTACAGCCACGCGGGCCGCGGTAGAAGACGCAGTTCTGGCAGAGCAGGCCTTGCGCCGTGAAAGGCGATGCGGCGACGTAGTGGGCGCCGTCAGGGCCGGACGTCTGGTCGAACGGACCGAAGGTCTCTTCGATGCCTTCGAGCTCATCGACCATCTCGCGCTGACGAGGAGTAAGCATCTCGAGGACGCCTTCTTCGACGTCAGAGGCCTTGGCCTTGAGCAGGCTGATGGCCTTGCCACCCTTGGCGAAGGCATGGACGGCGGTCGGGACGGCGGACGAAGCACCGGCGAACTTGGCCA
>JBEGRN010000214.1:0-3657 GCA_041180425.1 Verrucomicrobiota bacterium | reverse complement strand
CCCCTCGTGGGCTTCGCCCACGCTCACTTCACCGGCGCGATCAATTCCAGCGAGCTGAGCGTCACGACCATGGTGACGGTGCCCGAGTTGCCGCGGTCGGCTTGCAGGGAGAGCGTGTTCACGGCGATGTACGGCGCGCGTGGGCTGATGGACTGGTAGAAGCGGACGACCGAGGCGAGGTCGGCGCGCCGGCAGCTGAGCTGGAGGGAGTGCACCGCGAACTTGCCCGACTTCTGCGTCTTGGGCGATTCGGTCGTCGGGTTGAGGCCGGCGTCCTTCGCGGCCGAAAGGGCTTCCTCGACGAGGCGCGTGGCATCGTACCCGCGGCCGGCATCCAAGCCTTTCACGGCGGCGTCGGCGGACGCCTTGATCTCGGCTTTCTTGTTGAGCCAAGCGACCTGGGTCGCGGCTTCGCTTTCGAGCGTCTGCCAACCGGCCCAGCCATCACGGGCCCGGCCCCAGGCGGAGGTGGCCCAGAGGAATGCGGCGACGGCCAAGGCGGCGAGCGCCATGTAGCGTTCGCGGGGTTGGAGTCCGAAGAAAAGGTGTTTCATGTGCGTAAAGGCTTACTTGGCTTCAGGAGCGGTGACCGGCGCGGCGGGCGTCGCCGGGGCTGGGGTGGCTGGGGTCGTTGCGGTCGCGGCCTTCGCGGCTTCCGCGACCTTCGCCGCTTCGGCGGCGGCCTTGGCGGCTTCCGCCTTGGCGACCGACTTGCGCAGGGTGTCGACCTTGAAGGTGATGGTGAAGGTGAAGGTGGTGTAGTTGTCGCGGGCGCGCATGTCCTTGCTGGCGACGGCGCTGACTTCCGGGTAATCCTTCAAGCCCTTCTCGAACGCCGAGATGTCCGCGGGGTTCGTCGTGCGGGCTTCGATTTCGAGCGAGGTGTTCGTCTTGCAGTTGATGCGGGTGAATTCGACCGTCGAGGGACGCTGCTCGTTGGCGAGCGCGAGCATCTCCAGCGCGAGCGGCGACTTGGTGCGGACGTCTTCGATGCGGCTGGCGGTGGCCTGGTCGGCTTCGATCTCGGCGACTTCGCCGCGGCGGGATTCGTTCAGGGCCTTGAGCTGGCCGGCGCGCCAGCTGATGCCCGCGGCGGCGACTTCGGTGACGAGCGAGAGGATGAGGACGGCGGCGGCGGCGCGCGCGAGGTTCCAGACCACCAGGTTGAGGCGTTCCTTCTTGCGGCGGGCGTTCAGGAAGTCGACGTCGCGGATGTCCGCTTCATCGAGGCCCTTCTGGGCGATGGTGAACGGCTTGCCGCCTGCGCGTTGCAGCACGAGGTCGTTTTCCTTGAGTTCGCTGTGCAGCGTTCCGGTGATGGTCGTGACGGTCGCCTGAGCGAGGCCAGCGCGGGCGGAGACTTCCGCGGCGAGGCTGGCTTCGTCGGCGTCGGCGAGGTCGGCCACGCTGATCGCCACCGGCAGGGGGTTGGTCGCATCCCACGCGAGCGCGATCAGGCGTTCTTCGCCGCGGTGCACGACGACGCCCGCGCCTGTGGGACGTTCGCCGCAGAGGGCGAGGAACTCGGGGATGACCTGGCAGTCATCGGGCCAGGCGAAGCTTTCTTCGGGCGTGAAGCGGCGACGGTGCGCGGCGTAGGCCAGGGCTTGCTTGCCGTCCAGCGAGACGATGTGGCCGACGAGCATCTGCTCCGCGGGGAAGGGCGAGAGGGCTTCCAGCGCCAAGGCCACTTGGCCGGCGGCGTCTTCGCCTTCGAGGGCGACGGAGCGCACGAAGAAGCGGTTGCCCGGCAACAGGGCGGCCGCGCCGAGCGGGGCTTGGCCAGGGATCAGGTTGGAGAGGGTGCTCATTTGGTCTTGGAAGGGGTGGGGGAGGTCTGCATCTGGCCGGGGCGACGGATCGTGGTCTTCTCTTCTTCGTCGTCTTTCGGCTCGGTCACCTTGGGGGCGCCGTTGTCTTCGCTCCATGCGAGGATCTGGAAGGGGTAGTTGAGGCTGGTGCTCGCGGTGCGGCCACCGAGCGTCACGGCGCTGGCGGTGTTGAGCACGACGCCCGGGGTCAGCGCGGTCGGTGCCTTCGCGGTCGCTCCACCGAAGCCGCCGCCGAAGCCGCGCCCCGTCCCGGTCGTGGGCGTGGCGGTGACGCCCGTCGACGAGGTCGAGGCGGCCGTGGTCGGGGTGAAGCCGCGCGCGGTGGCCGTGCCGGTCAAGGCGTCGATCGAGGGCGTGGCGTCCGGGTCGGGGACCGCGGCGGTGAAGGTGACGTCGTCGCGGATGGCGACCAGCGCGCTGACGCGGCACTTGGACTGGCCTTCCTTGACGGTCACGCGCACCCACATGAGGTGCACTTCGTCGTCGAAGCGCGACAAGGAGCCGCTGGCGCCGATGAGTTGGCGGACTTCGCTGGTCACGCGGAAATAGGGCGGGGTGCCGGTGATGCGCTTCTTCTGCTCGTTCTGGCGGTCGCGGATCAGCGCGAGCTGCCGCTCGTCGAGGCCTTGCGAGAGCAGCAGGGCGTCGGAGGCGCTGTTGATGTTGGTGTCGCCGAAGGTGTAGAGGCTGACGCACTGCTGGAAGTCGCGGAGCAGGCGCGTCGGGTTGCCGTCCTCGTCGAAGAAGTAGTCCTTCGCGACGCCGATGGTGCGGAGCTCCTCAAAGGAACGCAGCGGTCGGCGGGCCGGCTTGAAGGAGAGCTTGGCGCGTTGGTAGGCCGCGTCGGTGGCTTCTTCCTCGATGGATTCGTACTTCTTGCTGGTCCAGGCGACCATGGCGTCGGCCACGCGCTCGGCGTCGCGCTGCTCCAACCCGAGCGAGTAGAGGAGCTGGATGAGCGTGTTCTTGTCGAGGGTCGAGAGCGGGAGCTTCCCGCTTTCGTCCTCGTAGTCGAAGTGCACCTCAAGGCCTTCGCGGACCGGGATGCCCGAATACTTATGCGGGTCGTCGTAGCCTTGGGCCGGGTCGTGGACCTTGTTCAGGTCGATGGAGCGGATCTCGGCGATGACGGCGAGGGCGAGCTCGAGCTCGGACATGGCGTCGACGCGCAGCCGGGAGCGATCGACCTCACGCGTGGCCATCGCGAGCTCCAAGGAGTTGTCCTCCATGAAGCGCGCCAAGAGCAGCGAGGCCAAGGTGATGAGCACCAGGGGCGCCGGGGCGCTTGATGGGGAGGTCGAGGATGACTTCCGATTTCAGTTGGCCACGCGCGAAGCGCAGGCGCACCCGCGCGGGCTTCTGGTAGGCGGTCCCGGCGACGTCCTTGGCAGGCTCTTCTTCCGTGGTCCACTTGCGCAGGTCGGCGTCGTAGTAGTCGTAGCCGAGCGAGGCGACGAAGGGCGTGAGGACCGTCTCGTGGATATCGTTCAGGTCGCGTTCCAGCTCGAGGCGCGATTGCCACTGCAGGATGAGGCCGCGCTCCGGATCGGCGTACAGCGAGCAGTCGACGTCGGGCAACGGGGCTTCGGGCCAATCGGCGAGGCGACCGGCCTCGGCCAAGTTGAAGGCGAGGCGTGGCGCGTTCGTGCCGTCGGCCGCCCGGACTTCCTTGATCACGAAACCGACGGCGCCGGGGCCGGTGGTGGAGGCTTCCAGGACTTCGCGGACCTGCCGGGTGGCCGCGCGGACGTGCTGGTCGAAGAGGCGTTGGTCGCGCTTCCCGCCCCAGAGCTCGCTCATGGAGAAGAGGAAGGTGTTCAGCGTG
>JBEGRN010000213.1:0-3269 GCA_041180425.1 Verrucomicrobiota bacterium | reverse complement strand
CAGATGCAGCCGATCATCGACTACCTCAACCGCGGGGGCGCGGTCATCGGCCTGCGCACCGCGACGCACGGCTTCCGCTACCCCAAGGACAGCCCGCTCTACAAATACTCCTTCGACTACAAGGGCGCGGATTACCAAGGCGGCTTCGGCCGACAGATCCTCGGCGAAACCTGGGTCGGCCACTACGGCCCCAACCATAAGTCGAGCACCCGCCTCGACCTGGTCGCCGCTCAAGCCACCCATCCTGTTCTCCGCGGCGTGAAGGACGTCTGGGCGGAGATCGGCGCCTACAACGCGAACCCCATCGAAGGCAGCACCATCCTCGCGATGGCCCAGCCGCTCCTCGGCATGAAGCCCGACTCTCCGGTGGATGCCTCCAAGAAGCCCATGCCCGGCGCTTGGGTCCGCACCTACAAGTCCGCCTCCGGCAAGGAAGGCCGCGTCTTCGCGTCGACCTACGGCGCCTCGGGCGACCTCGCCAACGACGGCTTCCGCCGCATGCTCGTCAACGCCTGCTTCTGGACCACCGGCCTCGAAGCCGCCATCCAGCCTGACCTGAAGATCGACCTCGTCGGCCCCTTCAACCCGACCTGGCTCGGCACCTTCAAGCGCTCGACCGCCGCCAAGCCGCAGGATATTGCCAGCTACGATAGCCCGATCTTCCCGGTCGTGCCGGTGAAGGCGAAGTAAGCGGCCCTCGCTGCCTGGGCCACGGTACCCGCACCTCAGGACTTCCAGCCTGCTGGCTCGTCGTGTCCGAGTTTATCCGCGCGTGGCTACGACAGTGTCTATTCACCACGGCTCGTCTCCGCCGCTTCAACAGGCCGCGAGAAACGCTGGGCGTGGACATACCGAACTAGCCAAACGACGCCGCCGCCGAGGAAGGCATACAGACCCATGGCAAGGGCATCGAAGACTAGCTCGAGGGGGGTGAAGGTCAGCATCCACGCCATCTGCGGCTCGTACAGGGCAACCAACAGCATAGGCAAGAAGCTGAACGAATAGGTGAGCAAAAAGACACCTACCCACAACTTCCGGATCCTTGCGAACTGTTCCGCGTACGGTGCCCGCGCAGCGGCGACTGCGAATCCGACGATGACCGTTGCTCCATCCCAATAGTAGCTCACTTCGCGTGGCCATTGATGCCCAATGAAGGACAACACGAAGAGCAGGCCCAGCCAGAGGAACAGGTCGACGTCCGAAGCATCGAAAGACGGGGACGAGAACGGCATGCGTTGACTCGGCTTCCACCTCCGCACGGCAGCGGCGACGAGCGCACCTAAAACCGCAGGGACGACGGACCATGCGGCCCAGCCCAGCGCGACGTCAAGGCCCCCATAATACCAAGCATGCCGGCCCTGAAGCCATATCATGTCAGAAGCAAAGGAGAAGAGGTTGGCGAGTCCGTGGATGGCGCCGACATACGTCAAAGCCAGTACCCAAGCCACCCACACACGCCATACCCGGCGGCACAATTCACCAGCCGGCGCCCGCAACCCCACGAGCCAGCACGCGATGAAGATGCCGGGCAAGGCAGCTTCCGGCAGCGGACGCCCGCCTGCCCAAACCCTACCGATGCCCAAGCAGCACAAGGTGATCGCGAAGAGGATTGCACGGTCCGTCCAGTCCTCGCCGATGCGCCTCGCGAAAGCCTGCAGGGGCGCAGCGATCGCGGAGAACGCTCGGGGGGCTCGTTCCATCGCTCCAGCCTGTCTCACCTTGGCCTGCAGGCAAGCCAACAGCCGAAAGCCCCGGCACTACGGTCAGGCACATGTCCGCCCGCTATTTGCATTCACGCCGATTCCCATCAGTGTGATGGCATGGTCCCTTCCATCGTCGTGCCGGTGATGACCCTCGGGAACTGCGTCTTCCTGCCGCAGCAGCTCCTGCCGCTGCGCATCTTCGAGCCGCGTTACCGCCTGATGCTCAAGGAAGCGCTGGCCGGCAACCGGATGTTTGCGGTCTCGCAATTAGACGAGGATCGCCTCTCGCCCGACGACGAAGAACCGCCCTGCCCTTACACCTGCGTCGGCCGCATCGCGGGGCACGTCGAGCTGGAGGATGGCACCAGCCACCTCGTGCTGGAAGGCCTCCGTCGCGCCAAGGTGCTCAAGGTCCAACGCCGCACGCCTTACCCGCGTCTTGAGATCGCCCCCTTGGCCGAAGAAGACATCCTCGACCCGCTGGGCTGCACGCGTGAGATCGCCCGCATCATGGCCTTCTCGGAACGCCTCATCGGCGAACTCGGGGCTGATGCGCAACCGTTGATCGAACGCCTCCGCGGACTCGCCAACCAACCAGGACTGTTGGCCGACGCGGCCGCTGGTCACCTCATCACCGAGACGACCGTGCGCCGCCGGCTCCTGGAATGCCTGTCGCCCCAACAACGGCTCATCCTCGTCGCCGACCAACTCGCGCGCTTGGAAGCCGAGCGCAGCTTGGGCGAGCAGGGTCAGGACCTGGACCCTGGGATGAATTAAAGCGGAGGGGACACGTGGGCAAGTGGGCATGGGGACACGGGGGTAAAGCACCACAAAGACCGACAAACGCCTGCCCTAAGGCTTCTTTACTTTGATGACCTTTAGCTCCGAGGCCTCGGGCCAGGGCTGAGGACGCGGACGATCGCGGTTTGCATCCAATGTCTCCCAGACCAAGCGATACGTGAAGTCCGTGGACTCGGCGCCGAGGTCGGACACCTGCCGCTTCTTCATCCCTTCGAAGGTCGACACCACTTTCAACGTACCAGCGGGCATGAGCAGTCCCTTTTTCGGGAGCTTGGCGTCGGGGATCGGCTGCAACGTCTGGTCGTCCAGGATCCACGTGCCGGAGCCATGCGGGTAGCGGTAGCTGAGCGTCAGCTTGCCGTCTCCAATCGGTTCGACCGCGCCGACGGAGACTTCGCCGAGGATGGTCCCGCCGCCGGAGAACTCCCAACGATAGCCCTTCCAGTCGCTCACCTGGATGATCGACCAACCCTCCGGCTCGCGGCGGGCGGCATAGACCTGCAGGTCGCCGTGGGCGTCGTATTTATGATAAGTCAGGATCACCCGCGCCCGCGTGTCGAAACCGAGGTGCAGGTTGGAGTTGATGATGCCGCCCTTGGCCGGGACTGGGTCGACCACTTCCCCCGTCTGCACGGTGATCGGCAACTTCAGTTCCTTGCCCGCCGAGTCGACCCAATGCACGAGGTCGGCGGACTTCGCATACGTCAGGTCGTGGTTCGTCGAGCAATCGGGCGTATCGCGCCAGACCCAGCACAAATGGAACAT
>JBEGRN010000212.1:0-5727 GCA_041180425.1 Verrucomicrobiota bacterium | reverse complement strand
CGGGTCGCCATCGCCGCCGGCGCCTACGAAAACGTGGCCATCGCCTGGGCCCGCGACCCGGATACGCTCGCCGAGGCGCGCTATAAGCTGGCCTTAGCCTTGCTCGAACGCGCCAAGGCAGAATCGAAGAGCGATGCCCCCGGCACACGCCTCGAAGCCAAGACCGTGCTGGTCCGCGCCCTCGCCTCGCTCCGCCAGAACGGCGCGACCGATGAAACCAGTTTTGGCCCTACGGGACGCACTTGGATCGCCAGCTCGATCCTGCTGCTAGGCAGCATCCACGAGGAAGAAGGCGACACCGCCGAGGCCATCGCCGTCTACCGCCTCATCCCTGAGCTCAACCGCGGGCTCGCCCCCGGCGAAAGCCGCCTCCCGGGCCAAGGCGCCGCCGAAAGCAAACTTGCGAGCCTCCGGGCGAACGGCAATAACCAGAAACCGCGATGAACGCCCCCTTCTCCTTCCCCGCCGACGCCGGGCCCTTCGTCTGGATCCTCCTGGCCCTCGCCTTCCTCACCTTGGTCTTCGTCGTCGAGCGCGCCATGTTCCTGCATCGCGGCCTGGTGCTCTCCTCCGACTTCATCGAAGGCGTCCGCAACAACCTCCGCGCCGGCCGTCCGCTCGAAGCCCTGGCCGCCTGCGAAGAGTCGCCGGGGCCCGTGCCGCGCGTCGTGAAGGCCGCCCTGCTCCGCTCCGAAGGCAATGAAGCCGCCATGCGCGCCGCCGCAACTGAAGCCGCCTTGCTCGAACTGCCGGTCCTCGAGCGCCGCCTCGGCACCATCTCCGCCATCGGTCGCGTCGCCCCGTTGATCGGCCTCGCCGCCGCCATCTTCTCGGGCTTCCACCTCGCCAGCGCCCTGCACGACGGCAGCGTCTACGCCTCCGCGCAAGGCCTCTTCCCCGACATCCTGGCGGCCCTCGCCAACGCCGGTTTCTCGCTCGTCATCGCCGCCGGCTGCTCGCTGGCGCACCATTTCCTCGTCGGCCGCGTCCGCTCCATCGTCACGGAGATGGAGATCGCCGCCCACTCCGTCATCACCTTCGTCCAGCACGAACTCCCCGAGGAGAAGAACCGCAAGGCCTGAAGATGCGCACGCCTTTGGGCATACTCGAGAAGGTCCGTCCCGTGGAACGCGGGGTGGATTTTCTGCCCTTGGCCTTGGCCCTGACCTGCGCCGCCTTGGTCGCGGTGCTGGCCTCCCACTTCGTCTACGCGCCCGGGATGTACGTCGGTTTCGACGAGCGTCTAGCCGCCTCGACCCGCAACTTGACGACCCCCAAGACCAACGTCGGCGACATGGCCCGCACGGCCACGACGGTGACCCTGATCTCCGCCCGCGGCACCGGGGTGTTCGTCGTCGCCGGCCGCGTGGTCGACCGCGAAGGGCTGCGGACCGAACTGCTGACCTTGGCCAAGAACAAAGCCGCCCAAGCGCGCCCCGTGCTCGTCAAAGCGGACGGCGCCTTGACGATGCAGAGCTTCCTGACGGTCTGCGAACTCGTGCGCTCGGCCGGTTTCCCTGGGGTCTTAATCGCCGCCGACGAGCGTTGATTCGCGGTTGCCAGCGGACGGCCGGATAGGCCAATCTGCCGCCTCTCGTGTCCGCCCCCGTCACTCCAGCCCGCCCCGCCGTCTTGCCCCGCCATGTGGGCATCATCATGGACGGAAATGGCCGCTGGGCCGCCGTGCGCGGTCTACCGCGCCTCGAAGGCCACCGCCGTGGCGCGGAACGCATCTTCGACATCGTCGACCACTGCATCGATGCAGGCATCGGCACGCTGACGATCTTCGCGTTCTCGGCCGAGAACTGGAAACGCCCGATGGAGGAGATCAACGGGCTGTTCAAGCTGGGCGAATGGATCCTCCGCGCCAACCTCTCCCGGCTCGCTCGTCGGCAGGTCCGCCTTCAGGTGATCGGCGACCTATCCGCGATGCCCGACTTCGTGCGCCTGCCGCTCGAGGAGGCCATCGCCGCCAGCGCCAACCATCAGGCGTTCACGCTCGTCGTGGCCCTGAACTACGGGGCGCGCCAAGAAGTGACCCGCGCCGCCCAACGCATCGCCCAAGAAGTCGCCGCCGGCCAGCTGACGCCCGACGCGGTCGACTGGGCCGCCTTGGAAGCGCGCCTGCAGACCGCCGGCACGCCTGACCCGGACCTCATCATCCGGACCTCCGGCGAATGCCGTCTCAGTAACTTTCTTCTGCTGCAGTCGGCCTACGCCGAGATTGTGTTTGCGCCGGTGCACTGGCCCGAGTTCACCAAGGAGCAGTTCCAGCTGGCGCTCGACGAGTTCGCCAAACGCGAACGCCGCTACGGCCAAACCCCCGAACAACTCCAAGCCAAGCCCAACGCATGAAGCAACGCGCCCTCAGCACCATCGGACTCTGGCTCGTCGTCGGCCTCATGCTGGCGGGTTTCAACGCGTTCGGCCAAGTGAAGCTCGGTGGCTTCCTGCTCATCGCCCTGCTGGGCCTCGGCGCCCAGTATGAGGTCTATGCCATTCTTCGCCAAACCGGTGCCGCGCCGCGCTCGGCCGTTGGCCTGACGGCGGGTGCGCTCTTTCTCACGGCCTTGTTCAAGGGCTGGGTCGTCCTGCCGCCCGCAGCTTCTTGGGTCGCCTTAGCCTGGGTCGCCGTCCTGCTCACGCTACTCGCCCGTCCCTTGCAAAACCAAGCGTGGGTGCTGCGCCTCTCGACTTTCTTCGGCGTGCTCTACGTCCCCTTCCTGTTGGGCTTCCTCGTGATCTTGGCCCTTGAACCGCAGGGGCTCTGGGCCGCGCTCTGGGTCGTGGTCGCGACAAAGTTCACGGACGTCGGCGGACTCCTCATCGGCGTGCCGTTCGGCAAGCATAAGATCGCCCCGAACGTTAGCCCGGCCAAGAGCGTCGAAGGCTGCGTCGGTGGCATCCTGCTCTCTGCGGCGGTCAGCGCCTTGGTCGCTTGGGCCTACCAACGCGCCGGCATCACCTTCCTGACGCCCGGCCAAGCCGCCCTCTGCGCCCTGCCCATCGCAGCGTTAAGCATCCCTTCCGACCTCGTCGAATCCTACCTCAAGCGCCGTGGAGGCGTAAAGGATTCTGGCAGCACGATCCCCGGCATCGGCGGAGCGCTCGACTTGGTGGACTCTCTGCTCTTGGTCGCGCCGGTCGCCTACCTGTTGCTGAAGGTCGCCTGACCATGACCGCTTTCGCTCCCTTGCACGTGCTCCCTTGCACGTGCTGACGGGTCCGACCGCGGTCGGCAAGACCGAGGCGGCGCTGACTTGGGCGGAACAGCATGACGCCGAAATCCTTTCCTGCGATTCGGTCTGCGTCTATCGCGGCATGGACATCGGTTCGGCCAAGCCGACCGCCGCGCAAACAGCTCGCGTGAGGCATCATGGCCTCGACCTCGTCGAACCCAGCCAGCGCTACTCCGTGGCGCAATACGTGGAGTACGCGCAAGCGGTGATCGCCGACGCGACCGCGCGTGGGAAGATAATCCTCATCACCGGGGGCAGCGGCTTCTACCTAGCGGCGTTCTTCGGCCCCGTGACGGACAGCCTGCCGATCGGCGACGCCGTCATCAACGAGGTCCGCGCCCTCCAAGAACGCGGCCCCACCGCTGTGCTCGCACGTCTCCAGGAACTGGAAGGGACCGCGTTGCCCGCTTGGCTGGACCAACAGAACCCCATCCGCGTCGCCAAGGCGCTCGAGCGACGCCTCGCCTCTGGTCGGACCTTGGACGAGCTCCGTGACGACTTCCTGCAGCGCCCTGGCCCGTTCGCAGGCCACCGCGTCACCAGCGAACTCCTCGAACGTCCCGACGACGAGCTCCGGCAGCGCATCGCCCTACGCACGCGTGAGATGCTGCGCGACGGGCTGATCGCGGAAGCCGAGCACCTCTTGACCCTCGGGCTCGACCCTGAACTGGCTTCGGCTCGGGCGGTCGGCTACCGGGCCACCATGGATTGGATTCAAGGCGGCAAGACCGTGGCCTTAGATGGCTTGGCCGAGCGGATCAATTTGGACACCTGGGCCCTTGTCCGGAAGCAACGGAAGTGGTTCCGACGCCTTGGGCTGACGACTGGGCTAAACGGACCGGCCTAAAGCACCTTGGGCAGCTATTTAGGGCAGTTTTTGAGGGCTAAAAGGGGCGTGCCCGTGACAAAACGGCCTAAAATGCCATTTTTCGCCCTCCATCCTTGCTCTAGGCCAGATTTCACTCACATTTGGGGCTCTTAACCCTCCACCCGACACCCATGCCCCTCAAAATCGGCCAGCCCCTCCCTGAAATCACCCTCAAGCAAGGCGTAGTTGGTGCCGACGGAAAAGTCGGCCTCGCTGACGTCAGCCTCCGCCGCAACGTCGGCAAGGGCAAGACCGTCATCCTCTTCGTTCCCCTCGCTTTTACGGGCGTCTGCACGGACGAACTCTGCAAGGTGACCGGTCTCCTCGACGAGTACAAGAAGCTCGGCGCCGACGTCATCGCCATCTCGGTGGACTCCCCCTTCTCGCAGGAAGCCTGGGCCAAGCAGGCCGGCATCTCCCTAACCCTCGTTTCCGACTTCAACCGCGTCGCCGTCAAGGCCTTCAAGGTCAAGGACACCAAGGTCATCCCTGAAAAGACTGGCCTCCTGAACGTCGCCAAGCGCTCCGTCTTCGTGGCGGACAAGGCCGGCAACGTCATCCACTCCGAAGTGAAGCGCGACCCCTCCTCGATGCCGAACTTCGCCAAGATCAAGAAGGCCGTCGAGCAGGCCTAAAAACCCTGCTGATAGGTCGCTTTTGAAGGCGGTCGGGCTTGCCCCGACCGCCTTCTTTGCTTTTGGCTATCCCTTCGCAAGCACCTCCCTGCCCCTTCCTTTTCACCAAAACTCCCCCATGGCACAAAAAGACCCGTTCAAAGCCCTCCGTCCGTTCACCGCTGGCGGCCAAACCGGCTCCCTCTACTCCCTGCCCGCCCTCGAACAGGCCGGCCACGGCAAGATCTCGCGCCTCCCGGTGTCGATCCGCCTCGTGCTCGAGTCCGTGCTCCGTAACTGTGACGGCGTCGCGGTGACCGAGCATGACGTCAAGGCGCTCGCCCAGTGGAACGCCAAGAAGCCGGTCGACACGGAAATCCCGTTCGTCGTCGCGCGCATCGTGCTGCAGGACTTCACCGGCGTGCCGCTGCTCGTCGACCTCGCCGCCATGCGCGAAGCCGTCGCCCGCCTCGGCAAGGACAGCTCCGTGATCGAGCCGCTCGTCCCCGTCGACCGTCGACCTCGTCGTCGACCACTCGGTGCAGGTCGACCGCGCCGGCAGCGCCAACGCGTTCCTCGAGAACCTGCGCCAGGAGTTCGGCCGCAACACCGAGCGCTACGAATTCCTCAAGTGGGGCATGCAGGCCTTCAAGACCTTCGGCGTCGTCCCGCCCGCCATCGGCATCGTCCACCAGGTCAACCTGGAATACCTCGCCAAGCTCGTCTTCGAGAAGGAAGGCGTCTTCTACCCCGACACCCTCGTCGGCACCGACTCCCACACGACCATGATCAACGGCATCGGGGTCGTCGGCTGGGGCGTGGGCGGCATCGAGGCCGAGGCCGGCATGCTCGGCCAGCCCGTCTACTTCCAGACCCCCGAGGTCATCGGCGTCAACCTCACCGGCCGCCTGCGCGAAGGCGTCACCGCCACCGACCTCACCCTCCGCCTCACCGAGATCCTCCGCAAGGCCAAGGTCGTCGGCAAGTTCGTCGAGTTCTACGGCGA
>JBEGRN010000211.1:0-3296 GCA_041180425.1 Verrucomicrobiota bacterium | reverse complement strand
AAGACGAACGTCGGCGGGCCCGACTCCTCCTTCGGCATCTGGCACGAATGGGCCGACCAGGCCCAGGCCATCGCCACTCAATATAAGCTCAAGGTCGTCCGCATCCACACGCACATCGGTTCCGGCAGCGACCCCGTCGTCTGGCAGGAAGTCTCCGCCGCCAGCTTGGCGCTCGTGCTGCGCTTCCCCGACGTCGTCACGCTCAACCTCGGCGGCGGCTACAAGGTCGCGCGCGTCGCGGCGGAGAAGGGCACCGACCCGCAGGTCGTCGGCGCGCCGGTGAAGCTGGCGTTCGAGAAGTTTGCCGCGACGCATGGCCGTCCGCTGCGCCTCGAGATCGAGCCCGGCACTTTCCTCGTCGCCAACGCTGGCGCCGTCCTTTGCCGCGTGCAGGACGTCGTCTCCACCGGCGCCCGTGAATTCCTCAAGCTCGACTCCGGCATGACGGAGATCCTGCGTCCTTCTCTTTACGGCTCGCAGCACCCGGTGCACCTGTATCCGACGAACCCGACCGGGCGCGTCCGCGATTACGTGGTCGTCGGTCATTGCTGCGAATCGGGTGACCTCATCAGCTGTGCGCCGGGCGAACCCGAGACCTTGGCCACGCGCGCGTTGCCCGAAGCGGCGGCCGGAGACCTCGTCGTCCTCGGCGGCGCCGGTGCCTATTGCGCTGGGATGAGCACGAAGAACTACAATTCGTTCCCGGAAGCCCCCGAAGTGCTGCTGCAGGCCGGCGGTCAGTTCCGCCTCATCCGTCGTCGGCAGACGCTGGAGCAGATCCTGCAGAACGAAACCGGTCCCGAAGGCCTCTGAGTCGTGCCGCTGTGTCCGCCATTGGGAGCGACGGTGCCGGCTTCGCCGCATGGCACGGTCGTGTGCTTGCCGACGCTCGCTGATGTCGAAGGCTATGAGCGCCGCGAGGAAGCGACGTGGCGGCACATCACCGCCGGCTACCCGCGTTTCGTCCGCAACGCCTTGGTGTCGCAGGCCGCGCAACAAGCGGCCCGCCTGCTGCAGCGTACCGGGTCGCTCTTCCCGTTGGCCTCGCGCCGCGCCGCCGAGCGCCTCCTCGGCTGGACAGGGGTGACCGATGCGCAGGTGGATGCCGTCGGCGACTGGGTTCTGGTCTCGTTCCCGGAAGGCCCCGCCTCCGAGCCGTTCGCGAAGTTCGTGCAACACACCGGCGCGCTGATTTCTTCCCGCCAGGCCGAGGCCTATTTGGCGGGTCGTTCGCCCGACGCCGCCGCGACCGCGGCCGCGCTCGCCCGCATCCGCGCGGTGCTCACGCCTTACCTCTCGCCGGTGCGGCCGGACGACATCCTCGTCACTTTGGCCGGCATGAACGCGGTCGCCGCCGGGATGGCCGCGGTCAATGCCGTGCAGGGCCCGCGCGGCAAGCGCGTCTGGATCCAGTTAGGGTGGCTCTACGTCGACTCCACGCGCTTGTTGGAGAAGGCGACCGACACGCGGCACGTTTTCGTGCCGGACGTGACCGACCTCGCAGCGGTCGAACGCTTGCTGGCGCAAGGCGATGTGGCCGGCGTGTTCACGGAGATCCCTAACAACCCGCAGCTCGAGACTGCGGACGTGCTCGCGTTGCGCCGGTTGTGCGATCGATATGGTGCCAAGCTGGTGCTCGACCCGAGCTCGGTCGGGTTGGCGTCGGTCGACGTGTTGCCGCACGCCGACGTCGTGTGTTCGAGCCTCACCAAATACGCGGCCAGCGTCGGCGACGTCATGGCCGGCATGCTCGCCGTCAATCCCGCCCGCGCCGACGCCGCGGCCTTGTTGCAGACCGCCCGCGCGTTCGTCGACGCCCCTTATGCAGGCGACGCCGTCGCCTTGGCGCAGCACATCGAACGGATGGCGACGGTGACCGCGCAGCTTTCGTCGCAGGCGGCCGAACTCGCCCGACGTTTGGCGCAACATCCGTCTGTCCGCTGCGTGCGCACGGCCCTGACCACCGCGACGTCGGCCCATTACCAGGCGATGCTGCGTCCCGGGGCTGGCGCCGGGGCGCTCATCACGCTGGAACTGAAGTCAGACCTTCGCACCGTCTACGACCGGCTGAGGGTCGTCAAAGGCCCGAGCTTCGGCCTCGAGTTCACGTTGGCCGCCCCGTTCCTTTGGTTGGCGCACTTCTCGGAAGTCACCACGCCCGAAGGGCGCGAGAACTTGCGGCGTGCGGGCCTCGACCCGGATCTCTTGCGTGTCTCGGTCGGGCTCGAGCCGATCGAGGAAATCTGGTCGGCGTTTGAAGTCGCCCTGCGGCCCTAGGCCCGCGCGCCGCGGACCTAGGGAGCCGGCGCTTCAGCCTCAGAGTTCGGTCGGCTCCGCCGTTCCGTCTTCGGCTGCGTCCGCCTTGGGCGCGGCGGGCTTCCCGTTGCTGGACTTCTTCTCGCTGCGGGCCTTGAGCATCTTTTCGCGGAAGGCTGCCCGTTGTTTCTGCTGGATGCTGGCGGCTTCCGGATCCTGTTTGGCGAGCGCTTCGTCGAAGGCCTTGCGATAGGCCGTCTCCGATTCGGCGGCCTTCGTCCGGGCATGCTTGTATTCCGCGGCGGCCTTGGAGGCCAGGGCCCGATCGGCCTTGGCCTGTTGTTGGGCGCTCGCGATCTCGGGGAGCTCATGGACCTTGCGCTTGGCGGCGCTCAGCTTGGCGTGTTCCGGGTCGGCGGACGTCTCGGCGTCGGCTGGGTGCTCCGCCGTCGGCGGGTTGGCCTTCGCGGCGAGGAGCGGGGAGGGGAGGGCGGCGGCGGTGAGGCCGGCGGCGAGGAGGAGGGTGGTGAGTTTAGTCATAGGTATGATGGGAACGGGCTTGAGGAAGTTCGTGCGCAAACGATACTGCAAGCGTACCCCTGTAAGGCTCATCCCATGAAACTTTTCTCCCGTCTCCTCCTAGGGTTGCTCCTCCTTGCTCCGTTGGTCGCCGAAGCGCAGAAGAAAGGCGGCAACCGCATGATCACCACGCCGCCGCTGCCGCAGGTGCCGGAGTTGCCGGATGCCTTCCCGCAGGTGCTCGGCACGCAGGTGATTGCGCCGGCCTATAAGTTCACCAAGGAAGACCCGGTGGTCGAAGGCGCGATGGTCGTGCAGAACCTCGGCTCGCGCATCCTGAAGGTGCAGGTCCCCCCGGGCCCGCAGCTCAACCAGCTCATCGCCATGCCGTTCACGCACTACCTCGTGTGGTTCCGCTCGAACGGCGACTGGAGCAAGGGCTTCACGCCCGAGATGCGCCGCCGCGAGTACAACGCCGTGTATGCGTTCACCAAGGACCTGCTCACGCGCCGCGACACGAC
>JBEGRN010000210.1:0-3300 GCA_041180425.1 Verrucomicrobiota bacterium | reverse complement strand
TTTCTACAGCATGCCGCCCGAACTGCAGCTCCCCGTGGCCAACTGCATCGGTTGCTTCTGGGCCCTCATGTGCGTCCGCATCGCCACCCACTCGGGCGTGCGCAGGTAGGGACAGCACCACGTGCTGTCCTAGGGGACACGTGGGCATGGTGACACGGTGACAAGGGGTAATACCCGAAAAGGTCAGAGTACGGATGACAGATTACAGAAAGGAAAGGCACCGAATTCCCGCTTCCCGGTCCCCCTTGCGTTTTCTGAACTCCGTACTCCGAACTCTGGACTCTGTTCTGCATCACTTCCTCATGTCCCCTTGTCACCATGTCCCATTGCCCCCTAATCTCTCCCCCATGCTCCGCCTCGCCTGCCTTTTGCCTTTGCTCGCCTTCGCCGCTGAACCGCCTTCCGAGTTCCGTGGGTCTCCGACGCAGGCCAGCGCGACGTTGAGCCGTCCGGCGGAAGAGGGGATGTATGTCGTGACGGTGGCCTTCGGGGCTGACGACGTGGATTCGGTGACGACGGTGAAGGCCGAGGCCCGCCGCTTGCTGGCGTTGAACGTCGCCGTGCCCAAGGGTCAGACGGTGACGCGCCGTTTCCTGGTCGATGTGCGTCGTCCGGAATACGCCGGCGGCCGCGTGGCCATCAAGACGCGCGAAAACGGCGCACCGGATTGGGATGACCAGTTGTCGCTCGAATTCCTCGGCGCCACGGCCCGCGCCAAGGTCGTCTCGGTCGTGCCCGCGCCCGCCGCGACGGTCCGGATCTTCCTCGCCGGCGATTCCACGATGACCGACCAGGCCCGCGAGCCTTACGTGGGCTGGGGCCAGGCGTTCCCGCTCTTCGTCGGGGAACGCGCGGTGGTCGCCAACCACGCCGAGTCCGGCCGCGCGCTGCGTTCCTTCCAAGGCGAACATCGGCTCGACAAGATCCTCGCCCAGCTCCGCAAGGACGACTTCGTGCTCATCCAGTTCGGCCACAATGACCAGAAGGAGAAAGGGGAGGGGGTCGGTGCTTTCACGACCTACGCCAAGCGCCTGCGCGACTACGTGGACGCCATCCAAGCCAAGGGCGGTAAGCCGGTCCTAGTCACCGCCGTGGCCCGCCGTCGTTTCGATGACAAGGGCCAGGTGGTCGAGTCCCTCGGCGATTTCCCGGAAGCGGTCCGCCGCGTGGCCAAGGAGCGTTCGCTGCCGCTCGTCGACCTGAACGCCTCCTCCAAGCAGGTCTACCAGGCCCTCGGGGTCGAGAAGAGCAAGCTGGCGCTCCTGCACTACCCGGCCGGGACGTTCCCCGGCCAGACCGAGCCGCTCCGCGACGACACGCATTTCAGCGCCTACGGGGCCTACTTGATGGCCCGTTGCGTCACCGAGGGTATCCGCCAAGGGGTCCCCGAGCTGGCGGCCTTCCTGGCCCCTTCCGTGCAGCCTTTTGACCCGTCCCACCCCGACGAACCGGCCCAAGTCGCCATCCTGCCCAGTCCGTTCGTCAAGGGCGACAAGCCCGAGGGGAAATGATTCGGGGTTTCGCCTCGGCCTCGGCTTGAAACCGAGGCGGGGCTGAGCGAGCCTTCCCGCTGTGCCCGATCTCTTCGGCGAAATCGAACCCGGCGTCGCCGAGGTGGTCCCCTTCGATGGTGGGGCCCGGGCCTACTCGTATTCGGTGCCGGCCGCCCTGAAGGAGACGTTGCAGGTCGGCCAACTCGTCCGCGTCCCGCTCGGCGGCCGCACGAGCCTCGGGGTGGTCTGGAAATACCCGGCCGAACCCCCGCCCGCCGCCAAGCTGCGCAGCATCATCTTGCTCGAGCATGAGCAGCCGGTGCTGACGCCGGATGTCTGCAAGCTCGCCGAATGGATGGCGGGTTACTACGGCTGCGGCCTGAACTCGGTCCTCGAGACGGTGCTGCCCGCGGCAGTGCGCAAAGGGGTCCGTCCCGTGCTACGCCGCTTGCTCACGCTCGTCGCTTTGCCCGACGCCGAAGCGCTCGCGAAACTGCGCCGCAAGGCCCCGCGCCAAGCGCAGGTGCTCGATTACCTCGCGGCCCAGAAGGAACCCGCTGACCGCGCCAAGCTGGTCACGGGGCTCGGGATTTCCCAGCAGGCGGTCGATGCGCTGCTCAAGGCGGGCACGGTCAAGGAGGATGCCAGCGTGCTCTGGCGCGTGGCCTATGACGACCCGTTCGCCGAAGCGGAATCGGTCGCGGCCGCCGGACACACGCTCAATGCGGAGCAGTTGGCCGCGGTGGCTTCCGTCTCCGAGAGCTTGGACCAGAAGGCCTTCCGTGCTCACTTGCTGCACGGGGTGACGGGCTCGGGCAAGACCGAGGTCTACGTGGCCTTGATCCGTAAGGTCGTCGCCGAAGGGGGCTCCGCCATCTTCCTCGTGCCCGAGGTCGCCCTGACCCCGCAGACGGTCGGCCGCCTGCGCTCCCGCCTCGCCGACCTCGGCGCCAAGGTCGTGGTCTGGCATAGCCACCTGTCCGCCGGCGAGCGTTTCGACGCGTGGATGGCGATGTCCCTCGGCCAGGCCCGCGTCGTCGTCGGCGCCCGCTCCGCGGTCTTCGCCCCCTTGCCGAATCTCCGGCTCATCGTGGTCGACGAGGAGCATGAGCCTTCCTTCAAGCAGGGCGAGACGCCGATGTACCACGGCCGCGATGTCGCGGTGATGCGCGCGTCGGTGCTCGGCGCGGCCTGCGTGCTCGGCTCGGCGACGCCGTCGCTGGAGACGTGGAAGAACGCGCAGGCCGGACGGTACGTGCTCAACCCGATGCCCAAGCGCGTCGACGACCGTCCGATGCCGGCCTTCCGCATCGTCGACATGCGCCGCGAGGTGCTGCATTCGAAGGGCCAGAACGTGCTCTCTCGCGAGCTGGTCGACGGTATCCACGAACGGCTCCGCAAGGGCGAGCAGGCCATCTTGTTCCTCAACCGTCGCGGGCACTCGCGTTCCCTGGTCTGCCCCGATTGCGGCGAGGCGGTGCAATGCCCGCGTTGCTCGGTGTCGCTGACGTTGCATTCGACCGACCACACGGCGCGTTGCCACCTGTGCGACCATCGCGAGCCTGCGCCGGCGGTCTGCCCGAAGTGCCGCTCGCCCAAGGTCCGCTGGAAGGGCTACGGCACGCAGAAGGTCGAGGAAGTCATCCACCGCATGTTCCCCCGTGCCCGCGTGGCCCGTATCGATGCGGATACGATGGGGAAGAAGGATCTTTTCCGGAAGGTGCTCTCGGATTTCCGCGCCGGCCGCTACGACATGCTCCTCGGGACGCAGATGATCGCCAAGGGGCTCGATTTCCCGCGCGTGACG
>JBEGRN010000209.1:0-3738 GCA_041180425.1 Verrucomicrobiota bacterium | reverse complement strand
CAAGTTCGCGCCGTTGGCCTTGAGGTAGAACGTGTATTCGCCGGCCGCGGGTAGGTCGACCCAGCCCTCGAAGCGGACCGCCATGTGGTGATGGATGCGCTCCAGGTTGCTGAGCGCGAAATCGGCGGTCTGGCCGGCGCGTTCGGGCTCGACCGCTTCATGGCCGATGCCTTCCCAGACCTGTCCGCGATACATCGTGTAGTTCAGGTGGCCCGGCACGCGCGTCTCGCGCAGGAGGTAATGCGCGATGCATTCGAGTTCGCGTCCGGGCAGGCGGAGGTCGGGCATGCGTCCGGAGGGACGGCTCAAGTGGGGTTGGCGCAGGAAGTCGACGAGGCTGCGGAAGCTGTACTTCTTTTCCAAGGCTCCCAATGGGACTGAAGATGCGGCCAGCGTCTCGCGGCCTTGGGTGTCGCGTGGCGCGGGCGTGGAAGAGCTTCTCGCCTTGGGCGGCGGCGACCGCGTCGGGCGCCTGCGGCGCAAACGATGAAGCCTTCAGCGACAGCAGGAAATGCGTCAGCTGCTTGGCGGTGAGGTCGCGTTCGGCCTCAGGCAAGGCGGCCAGCAGGTCGGGCATCGACGTGCCTGGTTTGGTCGCGTGGGGCGCGCGGATGAACTGCTCCAAGTAGGTCGGGTTGATCCGTTGGCCGACTTCGGCCAAGCGCGGCGCCTGCTTGGGCTTCAGGTCGGCACCGGTGGGGGCGGCGTGGCAGGCGATGCAGTTGAGCTCTTCTACGAGGAGTCGGCCTTTGAGGGTGGAATCCAGTTGCGCGGACTGGATGCCAGGCAGGCGACTGTCGGCGAGCAAGACGGCGCCAGCGCACCAGACGGCCCAGCCCAAGAGGCGGAGGCAAGTACGAGCGGCGCTGGGGTGGGCCGGGGGTTGCATGCCGACAGTTGAAACCGCCTCCTGAACGCAGGCGAGTGCGAAGAAGCTCGGCTGGGGCCTAACGCGTCCTTACTTCGCTGGTTTAGCTGGAGGGACGAAGGTCCGGCCTTTCCAGCCGGCGATGATGCGCAGGTATTGGTAGGGGTCGGGCCAATCGGCCGACGGTTCGACCATGGTGCCCTCCATCCACTCGTTGAAGCTGGTCAGCAGCAGGACGTCGGCTCCCGCCGCCAAGGCGGCCTGGTGGTACCCTTGGAGCGTGGCGCCGGCCTGCCCGGGGATTACATACGCGCTGTCGGGCTGGATGCGGCTGTTGTCGAGGGCAGGGTGCATCGGCAGCAGCAGCTGGGCCTTCGTTTGGCGCACCCCTTGGGCGTAGTGCTTGAAGAACGGCGTCAGCTCCGCTTCGGTCGAGATGCGCTTCACGCTGAACGTCCCGTAGAAGCCGAACGCGTCGATGCCTGCGGTCTGTTGCCAGGCGGAGGGCAGGACGTAGGTCCCTTTCTGGAAGGCGATCTTATCCATCGCCCACCAGAGGGGCCCGACCTGTTTTTCGACGGCCGTGCGGAGCTCGGTGAACGTCGCGGGTGTCAGCTTCGGCGCGAACGGCACCTGATAGAGGTACACGACCGGTTTGCCGTCCCTGCGGAGGTAGCCGGGTTGGTCCTTTGTGCGGAGGAGGACGGAGCTCAGCTGTTCCGCCAAGCGAGGCACCTCGGTATGGAATTGGGCCAGCTCACAGTTCAGCGCGACTTTGACGTTCGTCTTAGCCGCGGCTGGGACGATGACCTTTTCGAAGGCTTGGCCGCTGACGTTGGCGCCGCCCCACCACGAGACGAGGAACGCGTCGAGCCCGGCGGCGTCGGCGAGCTGCAGGTGCCAGGCCACGGTCGCGGCGTCGGTGCTGTCGTAGGCGCCGACCAGCGGTTGGGCGGGGATGCGCCAACGCGTGGGCTGTCCGGCTACCTGCTTGTCCGCCCAGAAGCTCCAGTGGCCGTTGGGGCCCGTGGGCGTGTCATACCAAGCGTAGTAGAAGGCCCAGACCGGCGGATGGGGCGGCGCCGTCTCTGCGGCGGACAGCCCAGCGAGCGTCGCCAGCCAGAGGCCGAAGAAGCGAAGGACGCGCGGCATCGCCGAGGTCAGGCCTTGAGCGAGGCCATGTCGATGACGAAGCGGTAGCGGACGTCCTGCTTGATCATGCGCGTCCAGGCTTCGTTGATCTGTTGGATCGGGATCAGCTCGATGTCCGACACGATGCCGTGTTGGGCGCAGAACTCGAGCATCTCCTGGGTCTCGGCGATGCCGCCGATGCAGGAACCGCTGAAGTTACGGCGCGGCATGATCACGCTGAAGGCGTGCACCGCGAGCGGTTGCTCGGGGACGCCGACCAGCGTGAGCGTGCCGTCGAGCTTGAGCAGCGCCAGGTAGGCGTTGAGGTCGTGCTGGGCCGAGACGCAGTCGAGGATGAAGTGGAAGGAGCCGGCGTGCTTGGCCATCGCGGCCGCGTCGGTGGAGACCACGACCTCATGGGCGCCGAGGCGGAGGCCATCGGCCACCTTGGAGGGGGAAGTCGTGAAGAGCACGACGTGCGCGCCGAAGGCGCGGGCGAACTTCACGCCCATGTGGCCGAGCCCGCCGAGGCCGACGACCCCGACTTTCTGGCCGGGGCCGACCTTCCAGTGGCGTAGCGGCGAGTAGGTCGTGATCCCTGCGCAGAGCAGCGGGGCGGTGGCGGCGAGGTCGAGGCCCTTGGGGACGCGCAAGGTGAAGGCCTCGTCGACGACGATGGCCGAGGAGTAGCCGCCGAACGTGTGGCCGCCGAGGTGTTTGTCCGGGCTATTGTAGGTGAACGTCGCGCCCGAAGTGCAGAACTGCTCGAGGCCTTGGCGGCAGCTCGAGCAAGTACGGCAGGAGTCGACCATGCAGCCCGTGGCGCCGATGTCGCCGACCTTGACCTTGGTGACCTTCGCGCCGACGCGGGTGACGCGTCCGACGATCTCGTGGCCAGGGACGCAGGCGTATTGGGTGCCCGGCCATTCGCTGCGTGCCGTGTGCACGTCGGAGTGGCAGACGCCGCAGAAGAGGATCTCCATCTCGACGTCGGTCGGGCCTGGCTCCCGGCGCGGGATGCTCATCGGGGCGAGGGGGTTGGCGGCGGCGGAGGTGCCGAAGGCGCGGGCGGTGGTAGGCATGGAGAGGAAGAAGACCTGCAGGGTGGGCCTTGGTTCCCCGGATGCAAGCAAGCGGAGCCCTTTTACCTCCGTACTCTGTACTCCGTACTCTATCCTCTGTCCTCACCCCTTCGCCTTCAGCCGGAGCGCGTTGGCGATGAGCGAGACGCAGCTGAGGCTCATGGCGGCGGCGGCGATCATCGGTGAGAGCGTCCAGCCGGTGAAGGGCGCGAGGACCCCGGCGGCCAGCGGGATGCCGAGGATGTTGTAGCCGAGGGCAAAGGCTAGGTTTTGGCGCATGTTCGCCGCCGTCTCGCGGGCGAGCGTGTGGGCTTGGGCCAAACCTCGGAGGTCGCCTTTGACCAAGGTGATCTGGGCGCTGCGGATGGCGACGTCGGTGCCGTCACCCATGGCGATGCCGACGTGGGCTTGCGCGAGGGCGGGGGCATCGTTGATGCCGTCTCCAGCCATGGCCACGACCCGCCCTTCGGCACGCAACCGTTCGACCAGCCGTTGGTTATCGGCGGGCGTCGCGTCGCCATGGATCTCGGTCAAGCCGAGCTCCGCTCCGACCGCTTGGGCGGTGGTCGTCGCGTCTCCGGTGGCCATGAGGATGCGCACGCCGGCGTGGCGAAGGGCTTGCAGGGCCTCTTGGGTCGTCGGTTTCAGCGGGTCGGC
>JBEGRN010000208.1:0-3336 GCA_041180425.1 Verrucomicrobiota bacterium | reverse complement strand
CGCCAGCGGCGGTACCTTGGGTGGCTACGGTTATGTCGGCAACACCTCCGTCGCCTCTGGCGGTACCATTGCGGCCGGCGCCTCGGTTGGCTTGCTGAACGTCGCTAACCTGACTTTGGCCTCAGGGTCGGCGATGACCTGGCAGCTGAACGACGCTACCAAGATTGCGGGCACAGGTTATGACCTGATTGTCGCTTCCACCTTGGACCTCTCGGGCCTCAGTGCGGCCAACCGAGCAACCCTCAACCTGATGACCTTGGCGAACGCCTCTGACAACGTCTCGGGCACCCCGCTTGTTTTCAACAAGGCAGTCACACAGTCCTTCACGTTGATCAACTATAGCAGCCTCAACTTGGGTACGAACACCAATGTCAGTAGCTTGTTTAACATCAATGTGAATGGTTTCGTGGCGCAAGATGGGAGCACCTTAAATGCCAGCGACTTTGCGGTCATCAATGATGTGGCCAATAATAGCCTGAAGATCACTTATTACTCTCCCGTGCCTGAGCCCTCGACTTATGGCCTCGCCTTGGGCTTCCTCTCCTTGGCGGCCGTCGCCGTCCGCCGTCGTCGTCCGCAGTCGGTTGCGTCCAAAGCATGATCATCACCGACGAAGTCTACCTCGGGCGCAAGGACGACGAACGATCGGCCGACTGGCAGCCGGACGTTGCGACAGGGGCCGCTGGCTATGTGCGAGGCCATGCTTCCTTGGCTTGGGTGATGGGGTCGGGTTCGGTCATTGATATTAGTTTGGCCGACGTGGACGCCTTGCCCGGTGAGGGCTGCGACCTCTATGAAGTCAGGCAGCACTTGGACTTAACCGACGTCACCCTCGCTCGCCCCGTCATTTTTCGCCTGAGCAGCCTGGGCGGCGGCGCGCTCCGAGGGTTGCGTGGCGTGGTAGGCTTTTATCCCTTCGGGGAATACCGCTTCACCTTGATCCGATACGGTGCGATCCGTTTCGGGACCTATGCGAAGTTAGCGGACATCCTGGTTTTGGACTGCAGCAGCCTGTGTGATGCCCGCGGCGTACCTATCCCGGCGCAGTCTTTGATGCTCCTCCGGGTGCGCGGGCACGGCTCTTCGGGCAGCATCCAGTTGGTCAGCCGGAGTCTCGGGCTTCGGCTGCTTGAGTCTTATCCGTCGATCTATTCGGCCTAGGCCTTGCCGGTGTAGGCGTGGCACAGCGCGGCGGCTGTCGCATCGGATTCGTCGAGCGGTAGTTCCGCGGATAGTCCGAACACCGCCTGGATCATCCGGCCCACTTGCTCCTTCTTGGCTCCTCCATGGCCCGTGACGGCCATTTTGATGCGCGTGGGGGCATATTCCGAGACCCTGATGCCCAAGCGGGCTAGGACGCTCAAGGCGGCCCCGCGGGACGCTCCCATCGCTTGGGCGGTGCGGAAGTTTTGGACGAAGATGGTCTCCTCGATGGCGGCTTCTTTGACTCCGTGCGCCTTGGCCAGAGCTTCGACGGCGTCGGCGATCTGTCCCAGGCATTCATAGGGCGCGAGCTTGGGGCTCAGTTTGACCGTGCGGCTGGCGAGCAGCTTGGGCGGTTCGGCACGGGTATCGATGACCGCGAGACCCGTGCCACGAAGGGAAGGGTCGATCCCCAAGATGATGGCGCGAATCCCGCGGGTGACGGGCTTGGGCGGTGTGCTCGCCGTGCGGGATTTGCCTTTGCTGGCCTTGCTGGGGCTGGGTAGGGCTCCGCCCTTTAGTTTAGCGGTCCAAAGTGAGCGAGCCGAGCGGGCCATGCGTATCGTCTAGAACCTTCCGCCCAGGTCTTCGACAGCAAACTTCACCGCTCGTGGGTTGCCTTGGGGCGGGCGGTGGCCCAGTCTGCAGGCATGCGATCCGGCTGGGTCATCCTTCTCTCCGTTTGGGCGGCGGGCTTCGCCGCGGAACTGGAGGTCGTCCAGCGCTCAGTGCCCGACATGCCGGCCGTCGAACTCAAGTCGTGCGCCAAGCTCAACCTGCACCAAGTCCCGGAATGTTCGGCCCTTTGGGCGAGCACCGTGCATCCAGGCGTTTTCTGGACCCTGTCCGACTCCGGCAATAAGCCCGAAATCGTCCCGTTGCACGCGGATGGCTCGCCTATCGCCGGTCCCGACGGTCCGTGGTCGGGGGTCTTATTGAAAGGCCTCAAGAACACCGACTGGGAAGCCCTCACCGCAGATGGACAGGGCAACCTTATCTTGGGCGACGTGGGCAACAACCTCTCTCGCCGGAAGGAACTCGGCCTCTACGTCTTCAAGGAACCCGCGTTGGGCGTGAAGGAAGTCTCCGAGTTCAAGAAATACACGTTCTCCTGGCCCGACCAGACCGTCTATCCCGACCCCGAGATCTCGCATGACTGCGAAGCCCTCTTCGTCGTCCGCGGGAAACTTTATCTCCTCACCAAGCACCGGCGCGATACCCTGACCGAACTTTGGCGCGCGGACTTGCCGACCGTCGGGGAGCACGCCGTGTTGACGAAGCTCGCGCGCTTTGATGCCAAGGGCATGGTGACGGACGCGTCCGTATCGCCCGACGGCAAACGCTTGGCCATCCTTACCTATCGCATGGCGTGGGTCTTCGAGCTCCCGGCGACCGGCGAGGCCTTTTTCCAAGGCTCCGCTAAGGTCGCGCCGCTCTCGCCACCTCTGCTGTCTTGGCAGGTGGAAGGCTGCGCGTGGCTGGATGCGCAAACGCTCTTGATCGGCTCGGAGCAAGGCGACCTCTTCAAACTGCCGCTGGCGGCGTTGAAGGACGTGCCCTGAGACGGTATTCAATGGGGTATTTGTGTTAGTTGGTTATCCGTTAAAGACACTAGTCTGATTGTCTTTATATGAAGCCTTCGCGGTCTAGGTTCTGTCTTCCATGCGCAATACACCGACTTGCTTCATTATTTTCGACACGGTAAAGACATACGGCCCCTACACCGTAAGAGACGCTTTGATGAAGATTGATTCCTTCAGCCAAACGGACTCGCCACAGTTGGATTCTTCTTTGCTTCGCGTCTGGAACCTCGGGTGGCGTAAGCCGCAGCCGCTTGACCTAGCTAAACCTTACCTCCTGCAGGACTTGCGTAAGTCGAAGTTCGCCTCTTGATGGTAGCGTTGGTCTTTTAACAAAACGGGCCGACCTTCAGGGAAGGCCGGCCCGCTCGGGATCAGGGCGTCTGGTCGCTTAGAGCGCCTTCGCGGCGTTCACGACGGCTTCCTTGGTGATGCCCAGCTCCTTCATGACCACGTCGCCCGGGGCGGAGAGGCCGAAGGTGTCGGTGCCGATGGCCTTGCCGGCGGTGCCGACGTAGCGGCCCCAGGAGATCGTCACGCCCGCTTCGATGCT
>JBEGRN010000207.1:0-3336 GCA_041180425.1 Verrucomicrobiota bacterium | reverse complement strand
GACTTTACAAGCAGATCGGCTGGGACGCCAGCGGCACGCCGACCCTCAAAGCCCGCACCTTCTACCCGAACGCCAGTCGCATCATGCCGCCCACGGCGAACGCCGACCCCAACAACGTCCGCCAGACGACGTATAGCTACGCGCTGACCTACAACGGCGACCACGCGACGCTGAACCCCCAGGCCATGGACTACGGCAACTTCTGGAACCTCGGCACCAAGCCGGTGCCGCGTCCGATCAACGTCGCGGCCACGCCCTACATCCACCGCGTGATGATGGTCTTCAGCGTCAACCTCGAGTCCTTCCCTAACGGCGGCGCCGCGATCTACTTTAACCTCACGCCGATCGTCGTCGTCCACAACCCTTACAACGTGGCGATGAAGTTCGAAGCCCGCAACGGCGCCCCCGGGACGTACGCCCTCGCGGTCTCGTTCACGAACTGGGATCAATGGATCTTCCGTTACAAGCGCTACGCCGCCTACGGCACGGGCCCGACCTCGACCTACGAAATCCCGCTGAGTTCGTTCTTCATGCAGCAGGACGACCAACAGGCGAACGCGAACGACATGTTCCGCCTATACCTGCCTGACTTCACGTTGAAGCCCGGGGAGTTCCGCGTGCTCTCCTGCAGTTCCCCGAACATGCAGGACTGGAAACGCGTCGTGGAACTCTCCAACGCCTTCAACCAGTCCGGCGGCTTCAACGACACCCTCAATGATTGGGGCTTCGGCGAAGCCTCCCGCTGGTTCTACGACGACGCCTTCGGCTTCGAGGTCCTGCCCGCCGGCGATTTCCGCATCCGCCAGGGGCTGGCCTGCTGGCCGGGCGACGTCATCAACAAGACCGCCTCGACGGCGAACTTCTACAACCGCACGAGCGAGCACACCGAGCTCTTCTACCGCGACCTCAACCCGGCGAGGGTCGGCTCGGCCGGCGAGAAGTTCTTCCCTAACTACACTTGGATCGCGCCCAAGTACAGCAGCCGCGGCCAACCGTTGCCGCCCTCCCCCATCACGGTGATGGACCTTGCGGTGAAGACCGCCGACTGGACCAACTCGCCCTACCCCCTCTTCACGCATTCCAACCCGATGGCGGCCTCGTGCCGCGCGGATGGCGCCGGCCGCACCGACCTTGGCGAAGGCAACGGCTTCGTCGGGGCATCGCCGAGCTACCGCATGCGCCTCTTCCGTCCGTCGACGTGGTCGGAAATCCTCCAGACCAGCAACGGTCTCGGGTATGGCGGCTACTCCATCACCAGTTCGGGCACCTCGGTCGCCGTGCAGACCGAAATCCCCTTGGCGCCTCCGACCGGTTTAGCGCAATACGCCCACGCCAACCTCAGCATGCGCGACCAGCAAGCCCTGCTCGGCATCGGCAGCAGTTTCGCGCCGACCCAGGTCAACGTCCAGCGCACCACGCAGCTCAACAGCCCGAACTGGACCGACTACGACAACGCCTACCTACTGAACCACGCCGTCTGGGATCAATATTTCCTTTCGAGCGCCGCGCCGGAAATGACCAAGGCCTCGGCGCCGGCAGACCCCATTCCCGCGGACCCCACGGCCAACCCGAACGCCAACGCGAACGCCAACGGCAACGGGAACCCCAACTCCACGCCGGCCGAGACCCGCGACCTCGGCAGGGTGCTGGATGACTTCGTCAACGGGGTGCAGCCGCTCAACAACCCGCGGATGCGCCTGCTAGGCGAATACCACGGCGGCACGGACCTCCGCACCGCCATCGGCGACTACCGACGTTCGGCTTCCGTCCTGCTCCATGACGGCACCTTCAACGTGAACAGCACCTCGGTCGAAGCCTGGACCGCCGTGCTCGGCTCGGCCAAGGCCATCGCCACCACGAAGTACGCGGCCAACTTGCCGAACACGACGAGCACGCCAATCCAACCGCAGAACACGCGCTACCCGCGCGCCATCCCCCAAGGCACTGCCGCCGCCGCGGCCGGCACCATGACCAACGCTGCCAACTGGTCCGGCTTCATCAACCTCTCCGACGACCAGGTCCGCAACCTCGCCAAGGCCATCGTCGAAGAGAACAAGGCCCGCTTCAAGGTGCTCGCCCGCACCGAGCGCGACCAGAGCTATCCGCCGGCCGCCCGCATCTTCCGCGGCCAGATGACCGCCGCCACGCCGTACCTTGGCCTCACCGAATTCGTCAACCGCTTCCTCCACCCCAACCCGCAGGTCTCCCGCTGCGGCGCGCTGCAGTCGGCCATCTTCCGCGCCGACAAATACTACGCGACCAAAGCCGACAACTCCGACCGATTCTCCGATCGCCTCTCGAACAAAGGCGTCATCGGCAAGGTCGACGCCGCCGCCCTCTCCACGCCGACCGCGGGCCCCTTCGCCAACCCCGAAAACGTCGAGCTCCTCGACCCCGTCGGCAAGAACGTCGCGCACTCGGCCCTCGGCGCCGCCGGCAATCTCCTCCAATCGGACTTGTTGGAAGTCATCGGCAGCTCGCTCTCCACCCGCTCCGACACCTTCACCATCCGTGCCTACGGCGAAGCCTGGAATACCTCCGGCGACAGCGCCAAGTGCTGGATCGAAGCGGTCATCCAACGCGTGCCGGAGTTCATGGACCGGAGCAACGCTCCCGAGACGGCTGTCGCCAGCCCGAAGACGCCGGCCTCCCTCGTGCCGGGCTCGACCGTCACCGCAGACCCCACCACCAGCAACCAGCTGACGGCCGTAAACCAAGTGCTTGGTCGACGCTTCCGCATCGTCTCCTTCCGCACGCTCAAACCGAATGAGATCTAAGCTCAGCCTGCTCCTCGGCCTCAGCTGGGCGGTCACGGCGCTGCCGGCCGACGCACCGCCCGCCGAAGTCACCGTCACCTTGCGGGCGATCTCGTTGGACGGGCCCATCCTCGGACATGGCTACCGCAAGGGTGGCAAGGTCGCTCCGTTGGTCATCGCCCCCGATTTCTTCACCCAAGAATTCACTTACCGCGGCAACCCGCACTTCGAGCTCTTACCGCTGACGGCTACGGTGGATCCCGAGGAAATCGCCAAGCTCTTGGCTCGCCACCCCACCGGCAAGCCCAGCGACCTCAGCATCAAGTCCCCGTTCGCGCCGCACACCATCGACAAGCCCGACGCCCCCAAGAAAAGCCTGCTCGCCGTCGGACCCGACCCGCGCAAATCCGCGGACCCGCGTCAGTCGGCTGACCCCAGGGCCAGCGCGGACCCCAGCCGCACCCTCGACCCGATCCGCTCGGGGGACCCCCTCAAGTCGGCCGACCCGGTCAAGTCGGCGGACCCTATCCAATCGGCCGACCCGATTCGTTCCGGCGACCCGCTCAAATCCGCGACGCCA
>JBEGRN010000206.1:0-3385 GCA_041180425.1 Verrucomicrobiota bacterium | reverse complement strand
GTAGTCGCCTTGGGCTTCTTCGAGCGGCGTGACCTTCGACTTGCCGATGTTGATGCCCAGCGGGTGGACGCGTTGGCCGCGGCCGGGTTGGCGCAGCAGACGTTCGCGGAGGGCGGCGGAGCCGGCGTTCGGGAAACCGTAGGCGTTGACCACCGCCTTGAGAGCCGGGTAGCGGAAGACGCGCGGGCGTTCGTTGCCGGCTTGCGCGTGTTGGGTGACCGTGCCGACTTCGACGTGGCCAAAGCCGAGGGCGGCGGCGCCGCGCCAACCTAGGCCGTCCTTGTCGAAGCCCGCGGCCAAGCCGATATGGTTCGGGAACTTCAGGCCAAAGGCCTCGATGGGCTTGCCGCCCTTGGGGGTCAGGCCCCGCTCCAGACACCAACGGAGGGGTGGGATCGCGCCCACCAGCCCCATGCCACGCAAACCGACTTGGTGGGCCGTTTCGGGGTCCATGGCGTAGAGAGCCTTGGCTGCCACTTGCTCGTACAGGAAAGACATACCCGCAGTTAAAGGAGGAAAACGCGGAAGGAAAGCGGAGAAGGCGACCTCAGGGGTGTTTGGGGCAAAGGACTATCTCGACCCCTCTTGACTCCCCGCCAGACTTGGGCAAACCAACCACCCCATGGCCGCTACGACTTCCAAGCTCCTTTGGTGCACCGTCCGTTTCAACAAAGACAAAGGGACCTGGTGGGTGAAGGAAAACTCCGACCCCAAGCACTACGAGCCCGACGGCCTCGGCATCCTCGACCCCTTCCAGTTCCCGTGGGTCCTGGACATGATGGATCCGCTGCGCGAGTACGGTTTGTCCAACGAGATCCTCGAGGCCGCCTTCGTGCCGTTCCAGGTCCACTCCGTGGAGAAGGACGAAACCGTCCGCCTCGCCCGCGTGGCCGAGCATATCTTGGATTCCGAAGAGCAGCTCTTCGCCCTGCCGAACGTCAAGGACGGCGACAAGGGTTCCTATGCCGACTTCCTCGAGCACATCATGCGCCTGCGCGTGAAGCTCATCAACGACACCATCAAGCTGGAGCAGAAGCTCACGGTGGAAGACGTGGATGAACAGCTCAGCGAACTGCGCAACCAGGCCCTCATCGAAGGCCGCGACATCCATCCGTTCGAAGAAATCACCGACATCCTCGAGTTCGTCCCGCAAGGCCACGAAGTCCCGGGTGAAGACGACGACGACGATAAGCCGGCGCGCGCCGCCTCCGCGGCGGAAGAGATCTCCGACCTGCCTGAAGTCGAGGACGACGAGAAGCTCGACAAGGAACTCAAGTGGGACGACGAAGAAGCGCCCGAAGAAGCCGAAGGCGAAGAGGGCGAAGGCTCGGCCGGCGGTGCGGGCAGCGGTCGTCGCCGCTGAGCGATCGGCTTATTTAACCGGCGCCGGGGTTTCCTTGGCGGCTTCCGGGGCAGGGGCGACTTCCTTGGGGAGGACCGTCTTGCTGCCCTTGGTGCTGCCCTGGGATTCGAAGAGCCAGAGGCGGCGGGAGGCCATATCCACGGCGATCGGATGGGCCCGCAGGAAATCGTCGCCCAGCAGGTTGTGTTCCTGGTCGCGCAGGAACTCCACGCCCGTCAGCGGTGCGCCGCCGATGCGCAGGGACTTGATCTGGCAGGTCTCGACGCGGGTCAGGTTGACGCCGCGGACCGAGGCCACGGGGACGTAGCCCTTGAAGACGGTCTTTCCCTTGAACTTGAGCGAGCTCATGTAGGACTTCGACGCGCCGGAATCGACGATCATCGGGACCTTCTGGCCTTCGACCTCGATGTTGACGCCGCAGTGCCCACCGCGGCTGAAGATGGATACCTCGTGCGCGGCCGACGTGTCGGGCGTCTTGCCGAGCGTCATCACCGCGTTGCTGAGGTCCATGTAGAAAGGCTTCGCGAAGAGGATGTCCGCGCCGACCAGCCCGTCGAGGTCCATGCCGGTGAGCGGCATGATGGCCATATGGAAGTCCTTCCAGACGGCGCCGCCGCCTTCGAGGGATTCGATGTAGCCGTAGCTGGTTTCGCCGCGGCCGTCGTTGCCCATGGTCGGCAACGTGAACGCGACTTCGATGCCGGCCTTGCGCGCGCCGCCTTCGGTGAGGACGCCATTGCCTTGGCAGCCGGTGTCGACGCCGAGGTTGAGCGTCACGCCGTTGACCTTCACGGTGACGACGGGGATCGATTTGATGCGGAGCTTGAAGGTCGCGATGCCCGAGGCCGGGAATTCGTCCTTGGGCTTCTTGACCTCTTGGGCCGAAAGGACGGCGGTCAGGCAAAGGCCGAGGCAGGCAAGCAGGAGGCGCATGGTCAGAAGGGAGCGGGGCAACGGCACGGATTTGTCCATTGCGGGGTGAGGTCAGTGTGAAGCCTTTTCAGGACAGGTCGACACGGACTTGCAGTTTTCCGGGGGCTAAGCGGCGTGGGCGATCCGGCGGCGGCGCCAGAGGTAGGTCAGGGCAAAGCATAGCCCGCCCAAGCCGACCGCCCAATCGCCATGGCGGACCCAGAAGGTCGGCTCGCCCAGGTCGCGGCGGACTTGCGCGACGGCGCTCAAGGGCTGCCCGGGGAGGCCAGTCGGCTGGAGGATGCCGCGGGGGCTGATGACCCCGCTCCAGCCAGCGTTGCCGGCGCGGGCGACGGGGAGGCCGGTGGCGGCGGCGATCAGCACCGAATGGGCGGTGTGCTGGGCGTCGCCGGCTTCATGGCCATACCAGCCATCGTTGGTGACGACGACGAGCAGGTCCGCGCCGGCGAGGGCGTGTTCGCGGGCCAGTTCGGGGAAGACGTCTTCATAGCAGACCAGCGGGCCGGCCATGAAAGTGAAGCCGCGGCGGGTCGTCAGGGGCAAGAGCGTGGCGCCCTCGCCGGCGACGCAATCTTCCGCGATGGGGACGACTTTGCGGAGCGGCAGCCAATCGGCCAGCGGGACGTATTCGCCGAAGGGCACCAGGTGTCGTTTGGCGTAGGTAGGCTTGGCGAATCCCTCGGCGGTCACGGCCACGACGCTGTTCGCGTAACCGTCCTTGCGGGGTTCGATGGCGCCGATCACCAGCGGGCAACCGGCTCCGGCGACGTTCCCGCGCAGGAAGGTCACATAGCCCGCGTTCTCCGTGGAGAGCGGCAAGGCGGCCTCGGGCCAGAGCACGACATCGGGCTTTTCTTGGCCGGCGGCGACGGTGAGGCTGTTGAGCGCCTTGGCATGCTTGTCGAGCTTGCCGCTGTCCCACTTCTCGGTCGGGTCGAAATCGGTCCGGATCGCGGCGATGCGGACTTCCTGGCGGGGCTCCGGTTTGAGGTGGGGCATCGTGGCCCAGAAACCCGCGGCGATCACGCCGAGGCCTAAGTAGAGTTCGGGCGTCAACCGGCGCAACCAACTCGTCGGCGACACCGGCTC
>JBEGRN010000205.1:0-3396 GCA_041180425.1 Verrucomicrobiota bacterium | reverse complement strand
GCCAAGTTGATGCCCGTCTTGCCGCCCACCGAGCTGTCGACCATCGCGAGGAGCGTCGTCGGGACCTGATAGAAATCGATGCCGCGCTGGTAGGAAGCGGCCGCGAAGCCGGCGAGGTCTCCGACCACGCCGCCGCCGACCGCGAAGAGCGCACCGTCGCGGGCCACGCGGTGCTCGGCGAGGAAATCCCAGACCCGCGCGAGCTCCGCGGCGGACTTGGCCTTCTCACCGTCGGTCGTCGTCACGTAGACCGGCAGGCGCGCCTGCAGGGCCTGCATCAGTTCGGGGCGGGCCGCGGCGATGGCGGGAGAGGTCACCGCGACGCCCCGGGCGCCGCGAGCGAGCCGTTGGTCGGCGGCGGCCAACGCCTCGGCGAAGACGCCGGCGCCGATCCGCACCGGATAGGCGCGCGAGCCGAGTTCCACTGTGACGCTTTCAGCCGACATGGGCCTACCCTGATGGCTTGGCCTCCCAGTGGCAAGCCAACCTCACTCGCCGAGGCCGACCACCGAGCGGGCGTAGGCCCGTTTATCGAAGGCCTGCAGGTCTTCGGGCTTTTCGCCGACGCCGATGAAACGGACCGGGACGCCGAGCGCGCGGACGATTGCGACCAAGGCGCCGCCGCGGGCCGAGCCATCGAGCTTGGTCACCACCAGGCCGGTGAGCCCCACCGCTTCATGGAAGACCTTGGCCTGTTCCAGCGAGTTCGCGCCGAGCGAGCCGTCGATGACGAGCCACTTTTCGTGCGGCGCGTCGGGTTGGGCCTTGGCGACCACGCGGACGACCTTACGGAGTTCTTCGAGGAGGTGCGCCTTCGTGTGCAGCCGACCTGCGGTATCCAAGATGGCGAAGTCGACGCCACGGGCGTGGGCGGCCTTGACGGCGTCAAAAGCCACCGCGGCGGGGTCGGCGCCGGCGGCCCCGCCGACGACTTCCGTGTCGAGGCGCTGGGCCCAGGTCGCCAGCTGTTCGCCGGCCGCGGCGCGGAAAGTGTCGCAAGCGCCGAGCAAGCCACGGCGGCCTTGCTGCTTCCAGAGGGAGACCAGCTTCGCGGCGGTCGTCGTCTTGCCGGCGCCGTTGACGCCGAGCAGCATGATGACGACCGGCTTACGGTCGGTGGGCAAGGTCCACGGGCCGCTCGCGCCGAGGGCTTTCTCGAGGACGGCGGCGGCGGCTTCGGCCGGGCCGGCCTTGCGGAGGCCGGCGTCGGACTTCCATGCCGCCTGGGCGGCGGCGACGGCTTCGTCGGCGGTGGCCGGACCGAAGTCGCCCATGATCAGGCGTTCGCGGAGTTCTTCGGCGGCTTGGTCGTCCATCGGCCGCGCCAACAGGTTGGCGACCGCCTCGGCGGTGCGGCTCAACCCGGCCTTCAGCCTCTCGAAGAAACCACCCGCCATGGCCTTAGGCCCCTTCGGCCTTGCGCGGGTCGCGGCCGAGCGTCGCCTTGTAGCGGTCGAGGATGCCGTTGACGAAGCGCTTGGATTCTTCGGTCGAGAAGACCTTCGCGATGTCGATGGCCTCGTTGATGGTCACGACCGGCGGGATGTCGGTGCGGCGCAGCAGCTCGAAGATCGCGAGGCGCAGCGTGGCGAGGTCGACCTTGGCCACGCGTTCGAAGGCCCAGTTCTGGGCGAAGCGCACGATGACCTCGTCGATGAGGGCTTGGTCGCGGATGACGCCGTGGATCAGTTCCTCGGCGAACGCGTAGTATTCGCGGGCCTGCGGTTGCTCGCCGAAGAAGTCGTAGAGCGCGGTGACGATGTCGCCGTGGCGTTGGACCTCCCAGGAGTAGAGGAACTGCATCGCGGCGACGCGGCTGTCGCGGCGGCGGTTGCGCTTGGCCGGGGCTTCGCCGGGGACGGGTTCGGCCGGGGTGACGGGTTCTTCGGGCGCGACCACGGCGATCTCGATGCCGGCCGGCAAGTTGATGCGGCGGAGGGCGTCGATGGTCGCGGGCTTGGACTCGATGATTTCCAGCAGGCGATGGTGGCAGCGGAGCTCGTCGTAGGAACTCGACGAGCGCAGGGCTTCGACCGTGGAAGGCAGGGGCAGGGGGCCGAGGGCGCGGACGCCGGTGGCCGTGACGCTGTTGGCCACGTCCGCGGCCGCTTGGTCAGCCAGACGGAAGTCAGGCCCCTTGATGCGGATGCGAATCCGGGTGCGGGCCGGCGAATGCGAGTCGGTGTCCATCAGTTCTGGGCAAAGGGTTCGTGGCCGCCGTTCTTGGCGCGTTCTTCCGCTTCGACCTGGTCGAGGCGTTCGCCGAGCTGGATGCGGTGTTGGGCCATGATCAGGGCGGCTTGCGCGAATTCCGTCCCGCGATCCAGCGCGCCCGTGCAGCGCTCTTCGGCCTGCTGGCGGGTGTTGGTCACGACGATGCCGTTGATGACGGGGACCTCCGAGCGCAGGGCGACGTCCTGCATGGCCTTGGCGGTCGAGTGGGCGATGATCTCGTGGTGCGGCGTGTCGCCGGCCACGACCACGCCGAGTCCGATGATGCAGTCGTAGTCGCCCGACAACGCGAGCATGTTGGTGGCGTAAGGGATTTCGCCGGAGCCTGGGACCTTGACGACCCGGAGGTTGGCTTCCTTCACCCCGCCGGCCTTGAGGCCTTGGGTCGCGCGCTTCACCAACGCGTCCACCAGGACTTGGTTGTAGGAAGCGGCCACGATGGCGATGAGCAGGTCGGCACCGTCGACTTTTTCGTAGTGGGGCTTGTCTTGGCTCATGGCGGTGGAAGAACGGAAGGCTGATGCAAGGGGTTCCGCCCTTGCGTTCAAGAGGAAACGCCGGAACCGCCTAGAACGGCACCTGTTCCACGATTTCCAGCCCGTAACCGCCCAAACCGACGACTTTCCGGCTGTTATTCGTGATCAGGCGAATCTGCCGGAGGCCGATATGCGAAAGAATCTGCGCCCCGATGCCGTAGTCGCGCGAGTCCATCGCCCCGAGGCGGATGCCTTCGCCGTCGGCTTTGACGCCCCCGCCGGGTTGGGCCACGTGCACGATGACTCCGCTGCCGGCCTTGGCCACGGCGGCGAAGCTGGCCGCCAGGGAATTGCCGGCGCCGAAGGCCTGGCCGCGGAAGAGGTCTCCCAGCAGGTTCTCGCGCTGGACGCGCACGAGGGTCGGCGCGTTGGTCGGGCGACCGAGGACGAAGGCCAGGTGCTGGCGGCCGTCCGGGAGCGAGCGGTAGACGCGGAGCTGGAATTCGCCCCACGCGGATTGGAACGGGCTCTCGGCGACGAGTTCGACGAGGCGTTCGCGCCGGTGGCGGAACTCGATGAGCTGCGCGATGGAGACCATGCGGAGCCCGAAGCGCTTCTTCAGTTCGATGAGCTCCGGCAGGCGCGCCATGGAGCCGTCCTCGTTGAGGATCTCGCAGATCACGCCGCT
>JBEGRN010000204.1:0-3413 GCA_041180425.1 Verrucomicrobiota bacterium | reverse complement strand
GGTTTCCGAGCGGAAAACGGCTGTTGGTTGGGCGGACGGCGTGCAGCCCCCGGAAAAGCAGGCCATCAGCAGGAGGGACGCGAGGAGGGGCCAGCGCATGCACAGGTGATAAAACCTCCCAAACGGCTTGCAACGCTACGTTCTTCCGCACCTTCCACGGCATGCCCAAAATCCGCGAGTTGTTCACCCAGAACCAAGCCTGGTCGGAGGACATTCGTCGTAAGCAACCCGAGTTCTTCGAAGTACTCTCCAAGCAGCAGAGCCCGAAGTTCCTTTGGATCGGATGCGCGGACAGCCGCGTGCCGGCGAACGAGATCGTCGGGCTGCTCCCCGGCGAGCTCTTCGTGCACCGCAACGTCGCCAACCTCGTCATCCACACCGACCTCAACTGCCTCTCCGTCCTGCAGTACGCCGTCGACGCCCTGCAGGTCGAGCACGTCATCGTCTGCGGTCACTACGGTTGCGGCGGCGTGCAGGCTTCGCTGGAGCGCCGGAAGCTGGGCCTCATCGACAACTGGCTGCGGCACATCCGCGACGTCCATCACAAGCACGTCATGGCGGTGGAGAACGTCCTCGGTCCCGCGAAGCTCGACACCCTGTGCGAGCTCAACGTCATCGAGCAGGCCTATAACGTCTGCCACACGACGGTCGTCCAGGACGCGTGGGCCCGCGGGCAGAAGGTGCAGGTCCACGGTTGGATCTACGGCCTGCGCGACGGCCTGCTTAAGGACCTAGGCATGAACGTCTCGGCCCTCGAAGAGATCACCCCAGTGTACGGTAAGGCCTTGGCCCGCTATCATAAGGCTTAACCCTTGAGGCGTAGGTCGGCTTGAGGCGGTCCGGGCGCTCGGTTGCTTCGGGGCATGTTGCCCGAAGACCGTCCGCGAGAGCGCTTGGCCCGACTCGGCCCTCGGGCCTTGATGGACGAGGAGCTCTTCGCTTTGCTCATCGGCGCCGGGACGAAAGGTGCGCCCGTGCAGCAGGTCTCGCAGGCTTTGGTCAATGCAGCCGGCAGCTTGGCGACGATGGCGACCTGGGAGGCCGCGGATTTCGCGCGCGTGCATGGGTTGGGTCCAGCAAAGGCTGCTGAGCTCTCCGCGGTGATGGAGCTTGCGCGTCGGATCCGGGAGCGGGCGCAGGACCCGGGCGACAAGTTAGACGCTCCGCTGAAGGTCTGGGCGCGGATGGAGCCGCTGGCGGCAGGGCTGACCGTCGAGAAGTGTTGGGTCCTGTGCCTCAACCGCCGCAACCGCCTCCTCGCCTTGCATGAAGTCAGCTCGGGCACCGCGACGAGCGCGCTCCTGCATCCGCGGGAGGTCTTCCGGCAGGCCCTGCGGCATGGGGCGCCTGCGGCCATCGTGGCCCATAACCACCCGAGCGGCGACCCCACCCCCAGTGCGGCCGATCGCACCGTGACCCGGCAACTCGTCGAGGCAGGTCGTATCGTGGGGGTGGAGTTGGTCGATCATGTCGTCATGGGACGGCCCGAGGCTGATCCGGCGGGGAAAGGCTGGTTTAGCTTCGGGGAAGCGGGCTTGATTTAGGGGAACTTCCCGATGGGCTAGAGGGTCTTACCCCTGCATGCCCCTTGCTCGTGTCCTGAAGATTGTCGGCGCCTTGTGCGCCGTCGGGTTGATCGCCGTCGGCGTTCGCCAGGGGCAGCGCTATTATAAGAAGAACGTCGCCGCCCCTCGTTCCGGGGAGGTCGTCTACCGCGAGGAGTGCCTGCGTTGCCATGGCCCGATGGGACAAGGTGTGGCCGGGAAATCCGACGAGCCGCTGGTCGGCGAGAAGTCGGTTGCCTTCTTGGCGAAGTACGTCGCGAAGGAAATGCCCGAAGACGACCCGGGGGCCTTGTCGGCGGCGGAAGCCTTGGCCTCTGCGCAGTACATCCACCAGGCCTTTTATTCCGCCGAAGCCCGCGCCCGCAACAATCCGCCGCGCCTGGAGTTGGCGCACCTGACGGACCGGCAATACCGCGAAAGCATCACCGATCTCCTCGGCTCCTTCCGTCGCGGTAACGCCACCAGCGAAGCCGGCGGCTTGGCGGCGGTCTACCGCGGCCTCAAGGACGGCGACTCGACGAACACCGACAAGAACGAAAGCAAGTTCCTCGAGCGCGTCGACGCGACGGTGGACTTCGACTTCGGCAACAAGGCCCCGGCGGCGGGCGCCCGCGCCGAGCAGTTCAAGATCAACTGGACCGGTTCGCTGCTGGTGCCGGATACGGGCGAATATGACTTCCGCGTCACGACCCCCAACGGCGTCCGCGTCTACGTGAACGCCCCGGCCAATGGCTCCGAGAAGAACGCGCTGATCGACCTTTGGGTCAGCTCGGCGATGCTGCGCAGCGGCCAAGGCCAGGCCTTCTTGCTGGGCGGCCGGAGCTATCCTTTGAAGGTCGAGTTCTTCAAGTACAAGGACAAGACGGCTTCCATCAAGCTGGAGTGGCGCCCGCCGGGCGGCGCGTGGACGGTGATCCCGGCCGAGAACCTTTCGCCTAAGGGCTCATCGTCGGTCGACGTCGTCACGGTGCCATTGCCGCCGGATGACGCCAGCATGGGCTACGAGCGCGGCGTGTCCGTCTCGCGCGAATGGACGGAAGCCGTCGCCAAGGGCGGCCTGCAAGCCGCCGCGCTGTTGGCGCCGCGGATGCACGAGTATGCCGGCACGACGGTGACGGCGCCGGACCGCGCCGAGAAGCTCAAGGCCTTCGTGCAGCGCTTCGCCCAACTCGCCTATCGTCGGCCGCTCACGGCGGAGCAGCGCGGCGAACTCACCAAGCTCTTTACGGCGGAAGTCACCCCTGAGGTCGCGACCAAGCGGGCGATCCTCCATGTGCTCTCGTCGCCTTACTTCCTTTATCCCGCCACCGGCCCGCAGGATGACTACGCCGTCGCCGCCCGCCTGGCGCTCGCGCTGTGGGATTCGTTGCCCGATGAGCCGTTGCTGCAGGCCGCCACCAAGGGCGCCCTGAAGACGCCCGAGCAAGTGCGCGCCCACGCCCAGCGCATGCAGAAGGACCCGCGCGCCAAGGCGAAGATGCGCGACTTCCTCCATCATTGGCTCCACGTCGAGGAAGGTGCGGAGATCGCCAAGGACCAGGCCGCCTATCCGGGCTTCGATCAGGGCGTCGTCATGGACCTCCGCACTTCCCTGGACCTGTTCTCGGAGAGCGTCGTCTGGTCGGAAGCCTCCGACTACCGCCAGCTCCTGCTCAGCGATACGATCCTGATGAACGAACGCTTGGCCAAGTTCTACGGCCAGAAACTGCCGGAGGGCCATGGGTTCCGGCCGGTCAAGATGGACGCCGACCAGCGCGCCGGCGTGCTCACGCATCCGTATGTCCTCGCCACCTTCTCCTACACCAAGTCGACCTCGCCGATCCACCGCGGCGTCTTCCTGACCCGCAA
>JBEGRN010000203.1:0-4010 GCA_041180425.1 Verrucomicrobiota bacterium | reverse complement strand
CGCGTACTTGCCCGTGCCCGTGAAGAGACGGGAAGCAAACGTGCGGTCGGCGATGCGGAGGAGGGACGACATCCGACTTCCGACAATCCTAGCCGCGGCCGAATTGTCCAGCCCGCGCACGCGAAACCTAGGCGGAAACCGCCGCTACCAAGGTCTGGGCAGCCGCCGTCGGGTCCGCCGCCAAGGCGATGGCACCGCTGACCGCGATGCCATGGGCACCTTGGCGGCGGAGCGCCGGGAAATCTTCGGCCGTCACGCCGCCGATCGCGTAGCAAGGACAAGGCGCCGCCCCAGCGATGAGGGCCGCCAACGACTCCGGCGTATGGAGCGGGGCCAGCTGCGCCTTACTGGCGGTCGCCCGTACCGGGCCGACGCCGGCGTAATCCACCGCCGCGCCGCGGAGCCGCTCGAGGTGCGCGGGGAAATTCAAGGTCACCCCAACGACGGCATACGCCCCCAAGAGTTGGCGCGCCTCCGCAGGCGAAGGGTCGTTCGGCCCAAGGTGGACGCCATCGGCCTCCGCGGCCAAGGCGATGCGTGGGGAATCGTTAACGATGAACGTCGCGCCGTAGTCGCGGCAGAGCTCGGCGATGCGCGCGGCTTCCTCGATCGCGGCGGCCTCGGGCAACGTCTTCGTCCGGAACTGGATCCAGCGGACGCCGCCCTGCAACGCCGCCAGCGCTTGGTCGCGATGGCCAAGCGGCGACGCGTCGAGCGTGAGGAACTGCAGGCGCGGCAGGCCGGACATCAGTGCTTGCGCTTCAGCTTGCGCGCATCCTTGCCAGACCACGCGCGTTCCAGTTCCAGGAAGGCCTGCACAGGCTTATCGTGCTCCCAGACCGAGCCGATGAAGGCCATGCCGTCGAAGCCGAGGGCGCGCACGCGCGCGGCGTTCTGCGGCGTGATGCCTCCCAAGCCGTAGACCGGGCAGCCGCCTTCGGCGCGCCAGCGTTCGACGATGACCTGGAATTCACGGTGCGTGCGTTGCGGCACGTAGTCTCGTTTGGAGACGGACGGGAAGAGCGGGCTCAGGAACAAGTAGCGGCAGCCCTTCGGCGTGCTGCGCATCTCGTCATAGGAGTGGCACTTCATGCTGAGCGCGGCGGTCTTGGGCCAGCGGGGCGGGATCCGGTCCCCCGGGAGCATCTGGAAACCGCCCAGCTTGCGGGCGAGGACGAGGTCAGGCTGCTCTTCGAGGACGATCCGGTTCCAGAAGACCTCCGGGACCTGCGAGAGGAATGACTCGTACTGACGGACGTTCCAATCGCGGACCGACTGGACATGCAGACGGCCCAAACCCGCGTCGAAGAGCTTCACGACCGTCTTGACGTCCCAAGCCGTGCGCGTGGGCGTGAAGAGGACGAGGTTATCCGGCGCCGGGGTCTCGGGTTCGGATTTGAAGAGGCCTTGGATGAACTTCAGCATGAATTAACCGCCTTGAGCGGCGCGGATGACCAGGACTTGGGCGCCCGGGACGAGGACGTGGGCCGACCACCGGCTCCGGGGGACGACCTGCCCATCGACGGCGGCGGCGACGGCGGCCTCTTGGGCGCAGCCCAGCTCCTCGAGCAGGGCGGCGAGGGTCCCGGCGGCGGTTTCCCGGGGCTCATCGTTGACGATTACACGCATACCTGTGGGCCCGAACGTGACCCCCTTGAGGCAGGGTGGCAAGCGGAGGTTTGGGGTTGCGACAAGCCCTAGCGGGCTTTCGCTGGAGGGCATGAAAACCCTCCGCCTACTCGCCTCGTGCCTTTTGGGCCTGGCCCTCGCCCACGCCGCCGACACCCCTTCCACCAACATGAAAGAATCCTCCGCCCCTCAGGCCGCCCCGCGCGCCATCATCCACACGACCTACGGTGACATGACCGTCGAGTTCTGGCCCGACGTCGCCCCGCGCACGGTCGACAACTTCCTCAAGTTGGCCCGCGAAGGCTTCTATGAAGGCACCTGCTTCCACCGCATCATCAAGGGCTTCATGATCCAAGGCGGTTGCCCCAACTCGAAGCTCGGCGCCCGTGGCCAGCCCGGTACCGGCGGCCCCGGCTACCAGATCAAGGCCGAGTTCAACAACCGCTCCCACACCAAGGGCGTCCTTTCGATGGCGCGCTCCTCCGACCCGGACAGCGCCGGCAGCCAGTTCTTCATCTGCCATGGCGACGCCTCCTTCCTGAACAACAAGTACACCGCCTTCGGCAAGCTCGTCGACGGCGAGAAAGTCCTCGATAAGATCGCCACCATCGCCTGCGTCGGCCCCGAGCGCTCCAGCCCGACCGAACGCGTGGAAGTCACTAGCGTGGAAGTAGTTGGGGAAAAGCAGCCCGAGAAGAAGTCCGAGGAAAAGAAGAAGTAAGCCTTTGCCTTCATCCTTTACACAATAACGCCCTCAACCAACCTAACGTTTCCCCATGAAATCCCTACGCCCCCTCCTCCTCCTGCCCTTGGCTGCCGTTGCCGCCCAGGCCTACACGCTCGAACTGGAACTCGGTAAGAACCACCCCACCGGTGGCCAGAACAGCAACGTTGTCGGCCTCACCGTCGCCACCCAGCTCAACGAAAGCTTCGGTCTCGGCCTCAACCTCAACTCCCGCGGCTTGGTCAACGCGACCCAAGACCTGACCGCCCGCACGGCCCTCGCCGAACTGACCTACGACCTCAACTCCCGCGGCGGCATCCGTCCGTTCGTCGGTGCAGGCGTCGGCTACTCCTGGCTCTCCGGCACGGGCTCGGCCTCCAAGTCGACCCTCGCGACCGACGTCTTCGCCGGCGTGCGCTTCGCCCTCTCCGAGAACCTCGACCTCGCCTTCACGGTCAAGAACACCGAGTTCATCGGCGTCAAGAACACCGCTGGCACCTCCAAGAGCACGATCAACGACTGGTCCCAGTCGGTGAGCCTGCGCTTGAAGTTCTAAGCGACTGCTCCACCAACGAAAAGGCCGCCCTCTGGGCGGCCTTTTTTCTTGGCTAAGTAAGCGGCTTAAGGCGTCAGAATGCCGCGATCCTTGAGCCAAGCTCCGAGGACGTTGGTCCACTCCTTAGCCGCCAGACAGCGGTCGGAAGCGCCCCAACCATGGCCGCCCTTGGCCCAGACGTGGACTTCGGCGCTACCGCCGAGGGACTTGAGCTTCGCGGCCAAGGCCATCGAGCCTTCCGCCGGATAAGGGTCATCGGCGCTGTGCGCGAAGAACGCGGGCACCGGCTTCGGGCCTTTCGGGGGGACGACGCCATCCGGGCCTTCGCGCAGGACGCTGTCGGGCTTGTCCTTTTCGAACAAGTAAGCCGGGTAGACCATGACCGCGAAATCCGGGCGCGCCGCGTTGGCGTCCGGTCCGCCGGGGAGTAAGCCACGCGGGCGGCGAGGTTACCGCCGGCCGAGAAACCGAGGATGCCGATCTTCTTCGGGTCGGCGTTCCATTCGGCGGCATGTTCGCGGACGAGTTCGATGGTACGACGTGCATCCATCACAGGGACGATCCAAGGCTTCTCGTTGTCGCGACGAGGGACGCGGTAACGCAAGACCGCCGCGCCGACGCCCTGGGCGTTGAGGCGACGGGCCACCTCCGCACCTTCGTGCTCTTCAGCGAGGATGCCGTAGCCGCCGCCGGGGCAGACGACGATGAAGGGAGCATTCGGCTTGGCGGCTGGCCAGACGACGAACTCGGGGATCATCACGTCGGTACGATGGCCGTTCTTGTTGAGAATGCCCTTCGGGTCCTGGCCCGGCTTCGCCTTGAGCGTTTCGGCCGGAGGGACGCCGTCCCAGACGGGGCGTGGGGCTTGAGCGTCAGCGATCAGTAAGGCAGGAAGGCTAAGGCTGGCTAGGAGGAGCGTTTTCATTCGTGTCGAAGGGCTTCGATGGGGTCGAGGTTGGCGGCGCGGATCGCTGGGTAGACGCCGGCGATGAGGCCGATGACGACCGAGAAGGAAAGCCCCTGGAGCATGATGATCCAATCGAACTTCGCGACCACGCCCGTCGGCACGGCCTGCATGAGCACGTAGTTCATGATCCAGAC
>JBEGRN010000202.1:0-3420 GCA_041180425.1 Verrucomicrobiota bacterium | reverse complement strand
TTGCGGGGGTTGGCGAGCGGCACGGCCGAGAGCGCGTTTTCGACGCGTTCGACGTCTTGGTCGACGTAAAGCGGGAGGTCGACGTTGCCGGTCTCCTCGCGCTGGCGCTTCATGACCTGGATCGAATTGGACAGCAGGCGGCGGGCGAAGAGGGTGGTCGCTGCGGAAGCGAAGACCCGGGCGCCGGGATGGGCGCGGACCAGCAAGGGCAGGGAGCCGAGGTGGTCGAGGTGGCAGTGCGTCAGGATGACGCCGTCCACCGAGCCTTCGATCTTATCGATACGGGGCAGGGCTTCCTTGCCGTTGAATTTAGGGTGCATGCCGCAGTCGACGACCAGGCGTAGCCCCCCGAATTCGAGGAGCATGCAGCTGGCGCCGATTTCGCGGCCGGAGTTCAGGTCAGTAATTCGCATTAAAGGGAGTCAGGGGGAGGGGTCATCTCGAACGCCGGGATGCGCACAAAAATGCGCTGGCCGTCTTCCGTGGTGCCGTGGAAGGCGCCTTCGGCCGTGACGGGGTGTCCGGTGAGATGATAGCTGTTGTAGGAAAACTTCTCGCCCGGCGGCAGGCGGGGCGTTTGGCCGACGATGCCGTCGCCCTCGATGACTTCGGTGGTGCCGTCGGGGGAGCGGATGATCCACTTGCGCCCGAGGAGGCGGACCGTGGCTTGGGAAAGGTTGGTGACCGTCAGAAAGTACACGAAGGCGTGGGGGGTCTCGGCCGGGAAATTGGCGTCACGATGATGGACCACCTTATCGACGGTGACCCTGAGGCCTGGAAGTTCCTGTCCGGTGGCTTGCACTGGGTGGGAGACAAGAGGGGATGGGGTCCATTAGGAAGCCATAAATCAACCGCCGAGGCATTAATGTGAACCTTCCCTCCTTGCGCCCCTCAGCGGCGGTCATTTGACTGCGGGGGATGTCGACCCCGACACAGATCAAGCAGAACCTTGGGCGCGTCCCAGGGAAGTGGTGGGGTATGGTCGTGTATCTGGTCCTCTTGGTGCTGTCGGCGTTCTTTCCTTTCTTCAGTTCGATTGAGCGGATCTCCCAGGACGAGCCCGTCCTGGTGCCGGCCTTCGATTTCAAAGGCGACAAGGTCACGCGGACGGACCGGCAGATTCCGGTCCATGCCAAGCTGCATGGGTTCGCGCCGGACGGCACGACGGGCGGAAAGCCTGTACTGGTTTACCTGCACCGGGCGCCATGGGACAGCCGCGGCAGTCAGTTCTGCGCGGATCTGGCCCAGACGGGCCAAGTGGCGGTCATCGAGCCTTTCCTGCCGGGCTTCGCGACCAGCCCTGGGAACGTCCCTAGCCACTCGATGGAGGCCAACGCCGAAGTCGTCGCCTCGTTGGTCGAGCATTACGGCGTGAAGGAATACCACGTGTTGGGCCAGGGTTTGGGCGGGGTCGCCGCGCTGGAGCTGGCGGCGGCGCACCCTGACCGCGTGCGTTCGCTCACGATGCTCTCGGCGCCAGGCGCGCAGGAGTTCGAGCTGCTCGGCAACCCGCTCGTCAATAAGATCGTCTATGGTTTCCAAGGCGCGTTCTTCTGGGGCGTCTCGCGCTTGACGCCGAATTTCGGGGCGGCCGACCTCCTGCCCTGGGACCGCGACTACGCCGCCACCGTGTTCGACACGGACCTCTCGGATTCCAAGAAGATCCTCTTTGGCTGGCGCAAGCCGCTGCTCATCGTGCATGGCCAGGATGACTGGCTGACCCCGGCGCAGGCGGCGACTTACAGCGCCCAGCTCGTGCCGCAGGCGAAACTGGTGATGTTGCCGGGCGGGCACGACGTCGTCTTCGCGGAGCAGGCCAAGGTCGTCGCGGAAGTCGTCGGTTTCGTCGCCACGCCGCCCGCCGTCACCGTGGCTGCGCCCACCGCATACCCGCCGCTCCCTTCGGCCGCCGGTGCTCACTTTTGGATTCTCCTCGTCATCATCGTCATCTGCACCTTCGTCGCCGAGGACCCGACCTGCTTGGCGACGGGCCTGATGGTGGCGGTCGGCATCATCGATTTCTGGTCAGGCGCGGCGGCTTGCACGGTCGGCATCTTCATCGGCGACCTGGTCCTTTATTCCGTGGGCCGTTTCTTCGGACGACAGGCCATCACCAAGGCCCCGTTCAAATGGTTCATCAAGGAGAGCAAGGTCAACCAGTGGGCTGGTTGGTTCTCGACCCCGCAAGGCCTGTTGGTGGTCGTCAGTTCGCGCTTCATCCCGGCGAGCCGCGTGCCGACGTTCGTCACCGCGGGCATCATGAAGCTGAACATCGCGCGCCTCGGCGGCCTGCTGCTGTTGGCGGCGTTGATCTGGACCCCGCCGTTGATGTACCTCGGCTATAAGTTCGGGGCGCACGGCATGGAACTCTTGGCCCGCTTCAAGAGCCAGGCCCTTTGGATCATCCTGGGTTTTGTCTTTGCGCTCCACTTCGTCACGCACTGGATCGTGCCGGCCCTTACTTGGCGCGGCCGTCGCCAGATTGTGATGAAGGTCCGTAACCTCCTGCAGGCCTCGTTATGGCCGTCTTGGCTGCTGTATTTCCCGATCCGGGTTGGCATCCTGGCCCTTTGCCTGCGCCATCGCCGCCTCACCGCGTTCGCGTCGGCCAATCCCGCCCTTGGTCGCATCGGGGGGTTCATCGGGGACTCCAAGTCCCTGCTGATGCGTCCGTTCCAGCGCGATTCGCGCTGCTGTCCGCTCTTGGCCCTGTCGATGGAGGATTCCGTCGAGGAGCGCCTCAAGGAAGCCCACGCCTTCGCGGCCTGCCATGGGTATCCTTTGGTCTTTAAGCCTGAGGTCGGGGAGGACGGCGCCGGCATGCGCTACATTCGCACGCCAGAGCAGCTCGACCGTTGGGTCGCGGGGGCCAAGGAAGACTTCCTCCTGCAGAAGAAAATCGACGGCCTGGAGTTCGAGGTCGTCTGGCGCCGCAACCCGGGGAAGGACGACGGCCGCGTCTTGGTCGTGGTGCAGAAGCAGGACGTCGTCGTGATGGGCGACGGCGAGGAAACTTTGGAAGAACTGATCTGGCTGGACGAAGTCGCCGTCTCGCGCGGCGAGCTTTACCTCGAGTGCCACGACCGCGACCTCAATCGCGTCGTCCCAGCCGGGGAGAAGGTCGTGCTGAACCTCTCGGGCAGCTATGGCCACGGCGCGCGCTGCTTGCATCGCCACGACCTGAATACGCCGGAGCTCAGCGCGGCCGTGACCACGTTCGCGAAGCGTTTCCCGGGGCTGCATTTTGGGCGTTTCGACCTGCGCGCCGTGAGCGAGGAAGAATTCAAGGCTGGCCGTTTCATCGTCACCGAAGTCGGCGGTTGCTGCCACGTCTCGAGCCTCGTGCGCGACGAGTCGCTGCGTTTCAGCCGCGCGTACGGTGCGGTCTGGACGCAGCTGAAGGCCTGCATCGAAGCCGGG
>JBEGRN010000201.1:0-3455 GCA_041180425.1 Verrucomicrobiota bacterium | reverse complement strand
ACCGTCTTCCTCATGGGCAATCACGAACACCGCGCCAACGCCCTCCAGCATACCTCCGGCTCCGCCCTGGTACGCGACTACTGCGCCGACCTCGAAGCCCGCATCCGCACGTCAGCCAAGTCCTGTGGCGCCAAGACCATCCTACCCTACCACGCCGAGAAGGGCGTCTACCGCCTCGGCCCGGTCGCCTTCATCCACGGCTACGCTCACGGCATCAACGCCACGGCAGAGCAGGGGAAGCACTACGCCGATCGTGGCGGGGCTCTCATCCACGGCCACACCCACACCCTTAGCCAGGTTAACTTGACCAAGGCCGAAGGCGGCGCCGCTTTCTCCGCCGGCTGTCTCTGCCAGAAAGACGCCATGGCCTACGCGTCGCACCGCCTTGCCACGTCCCGCTGGGGCTCAGGCTTCGCAGCAGGATGGGTCGACGGCACCGACTGGAAGGTCTGGCTCGTACACCGCGTCGGCAGCCGATGGGTCTGGACCACCGACCTCCGCGTCTTCACTCCGAAAGCCAAATGAGACGCTTCGATGCCGCCGGCCTGATTGCCGCTATGCACGGTCAGCGTGACTACTCCTGCCCGAAAGGCTGGTACACCATCGAGCTGATCAGGAAGGAACTGAACCTCGCCTACCCGCGCAACGCATCATCACGCGCCTATCAGCTGTACCGCAACGGCCTCCTTGACCGACAGGTGCATCAGTTCAAGGCCGACACCGGGCAGTGTCATCTGGCCTACGTCTACCGCCCCCGCCCGCCCTTCAAGACCATCAAGCAGGCCGCCGAGAATAATTTCACGGCTCGCGAGGATAAGGTTCCGAAGGGCTTCGTCCGTATCGTCGACTTCGCCTCCGACGTCGGCATCTCGCACGTCGCGATCCGCGCCCGCGTCGCCCGGGCCAGCCTCAAGGCGACCTACTTCAAGACCGCCAGGGGAATGTCAGGCCTGCACCTGAACGCCTATTACCGCAAAGCCGACCTCGACCGGCTAATTCGCAAAGCATCTTGACCAAGGGCACCCACGCCCACAAACCCAACTCCTTCTTCCATGACTCCTCCGAACAACGTGCCGGCGGAACGCCACCTCCTCGGCGTCCTCCTCCGTGACGCGCTCCCTTTCCCGCCCGACCTAAAGCCCTCCGACTTCTTCGAGCCCCAGCATCAGGACATCGCCGCCGCGATCCTGTCGCTACAGGTCGACGGCACGGCAGCCGACGAACTCACCGTCACCCAGCGGCTCCGCGACATCGGGTCGGTCGTCAACGCCTCCGCCGTCTCGCTCCTGGTCAGCGACGCAGGATTCAACCCCTACCGCCCAGAGCACGCCGAGCTCATCGCTGACGCCGCCCTGCTCCGAGAGGCCTCATCCGTGGCCAATCGCGCCACAGACCCCGACACCCTCCTCGAGCATTATGCCCGCCTCGCCGACAAGCGCAAGGGGGCCAAGGTCAAGCACGGCCCGCAGCGCATGGACTTCGACGCCCTGCTGTCCTTCGAGCGTAAGGAAGACCCGACCACCGTCCTCGGCAATCACCGCTGGCTCTGCAAGGGCGGCTCGCTCCTGATCGTCGGCCAGTCCGGCACCGGCAAGTCCTCCCTGATGATGCAGGCCGCCGTCCACTGGTGCCTAGGCCGTGACTTCTTCGGCATCAAGCCCGCCCGGGCATTGAGGGCCATCGTCCTACAGGCCGAGAACGACGCGGGCGACATCTCCGAGGCCCTTCAGGACGTCATCGCAGGCGCCTACATCGACAGCACCGAACGCGAGACCCTGCGGGACCACCTCGCCATCTTCCGCGACACCGTCAGCACCGGCACGACCTTCACCGCCGCCCTCCGTCAGCTCGTCATCGACCAGCGCGCCGACATCGTCTTCGTCGACCCGCTGCTCTCCTTCGCCGGCATCGACGTCTCCGACCAGGAGCAGGCCTCCAAGTTCCTGCGCCACGACCTCGCCCCGATCCTGCTCGAGACAGGCGCCGTCCTCGTCGCCATGCACCATACCGGGAAGCCCAAGTCCTCGTCGGACAAGGAAGGCCACACCGTCGCCGACCTGGCCTACGCTGGCCTAGGCTCCTCCGAGTTCACCAACTGGTTCCGCGAGGTCGCCGTCCTCTTCCGCTGCCAAGGGGACGAGCCGATCTACAAGTTCGGCCTGACGAAGCGCCGCGGCCGAGCCGGCCTTAAGGACCACGAAGACCAATTCAAGGGCGAGATTTATATCCGCCACGCCGCCGAGAAGGGGGTCATCCGCTGGGAATACAGCCATCCCCCCTCCCAAAGTGACACCGAGGTTGCAACAAGGCATAGCGATTCCAGCCCCGCCAAGGGGTCGCCAAGGCGTTTTAAGGTCAACTGAGGGTCAACACCCGCACCCCCACAAATTTACGTGCCAATTCCCACCCTAATCCTGACCAATTCACTTGGGTATCAACATCCAACTCAACTTCCGTCCCCTGTACTACGTACAAGGGGTGACTCTAGTCTCACCCCCTTCCGCTTACGCTGGGGGTTCGACCGAGTCTCTGGCGAGGAGGCAAGTCTAACGCGATGACTAAGCCGAACCGTACCACCGCGCGGAGAGGTTGGGTTCTCCGTAAGCTCGCCCTGACCCGGATCAGGCAGAAGGCTTGGCGCAATCAGCCCGAGAAGATGGAGGCCATCAGACGCAAGGCCACCGAGGAGGCAAAGACAGTCAAGGAAAGGAAAGACATGGCGCTTAGGCAGATCATCTCGACATGGCCGGCGAAGATGTCCGCAGCCGAACTGAAGGACATCGTGGAACAGTCCCTGGAATACGATGGGAGATACTCATCCCTGACCTACCGCTTCACGCGTAAGGGTATGCTCAGGTTCGAGGCTGATGGTTTCTGGCATAACCTTTGCCACTTGCCCGCTGTGTAACATCCTTTCCAATACGCCTTGTGACCAAGGCCAGCATCAACGACCTGTCGGCTCCTGCCAAGGAAGCCAAGTCGTTCGACGCATGGTTCTATGCGCAGCCGAAGAAGGTCCAGGAAAAGATGCGCGAGTCCGGCGTATTGCCTTACCGAGAGATGGTGCAGAGCCGTCATGTGTTCAACATCGACCCTAACCATCCGTCATGGGCGACCAAGGACGGCGACAACCAACGCACCGAGGTCGATGCGTTCATCTCCCGCGATCATGTCGGCGTGATGCTCAAGGCGTTCATGGATGCGCTGGCCTGCTCCGACTCCTTCCCATTCCGTCGTCACGTCGAGCTCATCCGCTGGGCGCTGTCCCTCCCTGGCTGTCTCGACTCGCGTACCATCGCCCGGATGTATGGGCGGTCCCACATCTGGGCGCAGAAGCGCGCGCGTCAGATCAGGGCGACGGTGAACGGAGACGCGTGCGGCCTGTTCCCGCATATCAATTCACGCAGGGATAAGCACAAGATGAAGCGATGAAAACGGCCCATAACCCCCCTCTA
>JBEGRN010000200.1:0-3463 GCA_041180425.1 Verrucomicrobiota bacterium | reverse complement strand
ACCCGAACCGGTGGCGCACTGCGAAAGCAACGCCTGCGGCTCCTGCTCGGTCGAGAAGAGGTAGAGACGCGGGCCGCGGCCATCGCGGGCATCGTTGAAGGCCTTGAGCCACTCCTGCTCCCAACGCTTTTCGTCCGGCTTGCGGTTGTCCGCTCCACGCGCGATGTCGGTACGGACGCCATCGTAATAGACGACGGGATAGGCCCCGCCCTGAATGTTCTTATCTGCCTTCTCCCCCTTTATGCGGTACTGCGTCACGCCGTCCTGGAAGTCGGAGAACAAGACCAAGGCGTCGTAGCCCTTCTCGTCCTTCATGATGTCGAGCCAAGCGCCGGCCGAGCCCTGCTTGAAGTTGTCGTCGTATTTCTTGAGGATGTTCTTGCCCGAGCCCGTCAGCTTCTTCGGATCGGTTTCGCGGGCGCCCGTGCCGAAGGAGCGGATCGGCTGGCCCTTGAAGCGCTTCCCGCCGGTGACGAAGCCGTCTTGGGCGTAGATGAAGAGGCCGTTGTACATGTAGACATCGGCATCCGGGAACTGCTTGCGGATCTCTGCCTCCACGCGGTCCAGGTAGGGCGTCATCGACCCCGAGGAGTCCATGTAGACCGCGATGCGTTGTGCGAAGATCTTGGCGCCCATGACGGGGCGGCCGACGAAGTTCTTACCGTTGCCGACGCCGACGCCCATGCCGGAGCCGATGCCGCCGCCGGAGCCGCCGCCGAAGCCCTTGGAGGAGCCGCCGGCCATCATGCCGGAAATCATCGAAGCGCTGCTGGAGGCCGGGATATCCGGGAGCGAAATCGTCGCCGTGGCGCTCTTGGACGTGATGCGCGCGGCGTTCTTCGCCAAAGTCTTCACGTTCTTCGGCTTCACCTTCGTGTCGTACATCTTCGCCTTGTCGCCGGCGGAACCACCGCCCGCGCCAGTCGCGAACGAATTGGGATCCTTCTTCGACGACTCCTTCGTCACGGAGATGATCAGGAACGCGGCGATGAGCACCAGGATGGCGTGGATACCGACGGAAACGATGAAGCCCTCGCCGCCAAAGCGGCGCCAGAACGGCAGCTTACGGCGACCAGACCCCAAGGTGGCATCTTCCAACGGCAACTCCTCGACCGGCGGCAGAGGCGGAGGCATGGAAGGAGGCAAAGGCGCAGAGCTCTCCTCGGGGGGCGGAGGTGGGGGGGTATCGTCACTCATAGCCGACCCACCCATACTCTGTAGCCAGCCCCTCGCTTCAAACCCTTTTTCTCCGCGCGCCGGGCGGCGAGGCCCTTTCCGCAAATGCCCAAAAAAAGGGCTTGCGACTACCCAGCCCTGCCCTTCTCCTTCCCCTCCCACTGATTGCAGGGTGGAGCAGCCCGGTTAGCTCGTCAGGCTCATAACCTGAAGGTCGTAGGTTCAAATCCTACCCCTGCACCCAATTTTAAGTCGTTCTTGGTCAGTTAATTACCAACTAGGTATAAAAACCTAGATTTTAGTCCTTGTCAGACCAGGGGCTTAATGAATGATATCTCGTATTAACTTTGTCCTACGGGGCAATGGGGTAAGTAAGATAAAGCAGTAAAAAACAGGCGGCTTGCATAGGGGTATGCAAGCCGCCTCCTTTTTGGGGAGAGCGCTCCCCTGCCCTGGACACGAAAAAGCCCGGCTCCTTGCGGACCGGGCTTCGTCGTCGCGGCGCGGATCGGCTCAGCCGCCGCCGGTCATCTTGGTGATGAGCGCGATGAGCGGGAGGAACATCGCGAGCACGATCGTACCGACGACCACGGCGAGGAACACGATGAGCACCGGCTCGATGATCGACGTCAGCGCGGTCACCGCGTTGTCGACTTCTTCGTCGTAGATGTCGGCGACGCGGTTGAGCATCTCCGGCAGCTGACCGGTCTCTTCGCCGACCTGGATCATCGAGGTCACCATCTGCGGGAAGACGCCGGACTGCTCGAGCGGCACGGAGAGCGGCTCGCCGTCGCGGACGCGGTCATGCACGCGCTCGAGCGACTTCGCGATGACGACGTTGTCGAGCGTGTCGCGGGTGATCGAGATGGACTGCAGGATCGGGACGCCGGACGCCATGAGCGTGCCGAACGTACGGGCGAAGCGCGAGACCGAGACGATCTGCACGAAGGCGCCGACCTTGGGCAGGCGGAAGATGATGCGGTCGAAGAGCTCCTTGCCCTTCTCCGTCGACAGCCAGGTCTTCAGGCCGAAATACAGGCCGAAGACGAGGATCGGCGTGGCCCACCAGTAGACCGTGAGCAGCTTGGAGATGCCGACGACGAACTGGGTGAGCGGAGGCATCTGGGTCTTCTGGCCGTCGAGCAGCTTCTGGAAGGAAGGCACGACCTTCACCATCAGGATGTAGACGATGATGATGGCCACGGACATGACGACGCCCGGGTAGACCATCGCGGACTTGACCTTCTTCTGGATGCGCTCGGCCTTTTCGCGGAACTTCGCGAGACGGTCGAGGACCTTGTCGAGCACGCCGCCCGCTTCGCCGGCGCGGATCATGTTCACGAAGAGCTTGTCGAAGACCTTCGGGTGGGCCTGGAGGGCTTCCGAGAGGTTGTTACCTTGGGAGACGCTCTCGGCCACGTTGGCGAGGATCGCCTTGAAGGCCGGGTTGCGCTCCTGCTTGGTGATGAGTTCGAGCGCGCGGAGCAACGGCAGGCCGGCGACGATGAGCGTGGCCAGCTGGCGGGTCATCACGGTGACGTCGTTCTGGCTGACCTTGGAGCCGAACGAGAAACCGCCCTTGGACGGGGCGGCGGGCGCCGCGGCGGGCTTGGCCGAACCGCCGTCGGCGGCGAGCGTGGTGACCATCAGGCCCTTCGCCATGAGCTTCTGGCGGGCCTGTTCGTCGTTGGCGGCCTCGATCTTGCCGGAGGCCTGCGCCCCGTTGCGATCGATGGCGGTGTACTTGTATTCGGGCATGGGAGTGGTGGGGTGTTGTGAAGGTTAGGTGTACTTGAGGACTTCCTCGATGGAGGTGTGGCCGTCGAAGATGCAACGCAGGCCGTCCTCGCGGAGCGGGCGCATGCCGGATTCGATGGCCTTCTGCTTGAGGACCAGCGTCGGCGCCTTCTGGGTGATGAGCGAGCGGAGCTGGTCGTTGATCGTCATCAGCTCGAAGAGGCCCTGGCGGCCCTTGTAGCCCGAGCGATTGCAGTCCGGGCAGCCCTTGCCGTAGTAGAACTTCTTGTTGGCGATCTCGAGCGCGTCGACGTCCAGCATGTTGATGACGTCCTTGTCCGGTTCGTAGGGGGTGCGGCAGGTCTTGCAGACGCGGCGGAGCAGACGCTGGGCGAGCACGCCTTCGAGCGAGGCCGAGATGAGGAAAGGCTCGAGCCCCATGTCGATGAGGCGGGTGACGGCGCCGGGCGCGTCGTTGGTGTGGAGCGTGGAAAGCACGACGTGGCCGGTCAGGGACGCCTGCACGGCGATCTGGGCGGTCTCGAGATCT
>JBEGRN010000199.1:0-3482 GCA_041180425.1 Verrucomicrobiota bacterium | reverse complement strand
CCGGCCCCTTATAGCATAGCCTCCGCTTGTTCTGTTTTCCTCAACCGCCAACCGCTATACGCTATAACCTTTTGCGGTATCCGACGGCGTCGCGTCCGTACGCCGAGAGACGTGCGGATCTGGGCCATGCAAGGTCGTGACGCCGTCCCGACCCTACCCGCATACAAACGAAAGGGGGAACCGGAGACCGGAAAGTTAGCCCCGCCGCCAAGCGGCGACACTTCCCCCAACCCCCAACCCGCACCCCCAACCCTCGATGCGGCCTTCAGCCGCGCTCACCTTTGCACTTCAACCATCCCCTATCCCCCACCCGCCATCCCCTTACTAGAGCCCCATGTCCCCTTGTCACCTTATCCCCTCGCGAACTCCCTTCCCGGTCCCCCTTTTCGCTCCCTTTTCACGTTTGCACCTTTGCACTACTCCCAACCCACAACCCGATACCCACAACCCCTGTCTCGTTCAGCCCTCCGTACTCCGTACTCTGTACTCGATTCAGCACTCCGTAATCTGTACTCCTTCCCCACCCCATGAAGACCCCTTCCTGCTTCCTGTTGTTCGCCTGTTTCAGCCTGCTCACCGCCGCCGAACCTGCCGCCCCCAAGGCCAAGCCCGCCGAGCCCACGGCCTTCCTCACGATCGAAGAGGCGGGTCCTGATTTCTTCCTGCAGGGTGAATTCAAGAGCGAGGGCACGGGCGCCGACATCATCGCGCTCGGAGGCGACAAGTACCGCTTAGTGATCTTCAAAGGCGGCCTGCCCGGCGCCGGCTGGGATGGTTCCGCGAAAGTCGAAATGGAAGGCGCCAAGAACGGCGCGCAGGTGGACTTCGCGGCGAAGTCCGGCGACGCCCGCGCGACGCTCGAGGATGGCCAACTGAAACTGAGCCTCCCCGGCCAAGAGGCAGCGACGTTGCGCCGGATCATCCGTCGCAGCCCGACGGAAGGCCTCGCCGCACCCGCCGGCGCGAAGGTGCTCTTCGACGGCAAGAATGCCGATGCCTGGAATAACGGCAAGGTCGACGCCCGCGGGTTCCTCCGCTGCGGCACGACGTCCAAGGCCACGTTCAAGGACTACACGCTCCACCTCGAGTTCCTGCTGCCATTCAAGCCGTTCGCCCGCGGCCAAGGCCGCGCCAACAGCGGCGTCTACCACCAAGACCGTTATGAGGTCCAAGTACTCGATAGCTTCGGCCTCAAGGGCGAGAACAACGAATGCGGTGGCATCTACACCATCTCCGCCCCCAAGGTGAACATGTGCTTCCCGCCGCTGCAGTGGCAGACCTACGACATCGACTTCACCGCCGCGAAGTTCGACGCCCAAGGGCAACGCACCGCCTGGGCACGCATCACCGTCCGCCACAACGGCGTGCTCATCCAGGACAACGTCGAACTCCCGCGCACGACCACCAGCAGCGGCATCAAGACCATCACCGACACCCCCGGCCCCTTCCAACTGCAGGAACACGGCAACCCGGTCTATTACCGCAACATCTGGGTCCTGGAAAAGTGAGGCCGCTGCTCCTGTTGAGTTTCTGCTGGCTCCTCCCCGCGGTCGCGGAGGCGGCCCCTGATCCGCGGCGACCTAACATCGTCGTGATTCTCGCCGACGACTTGGGCTACGGCGACGTCGGCTGCTACAACCCCGAATCTAAAATCCCGACGCCCAACCTCGATCGGCTCGCCCAGACCGGCGTACGCTTCACGGACGCCCACGCTCCCTCGACGGTCTGCACACCTTCACGCTATAGCCTGCTGACCGGCCGGATGGCCTTCCGGACCGGTTACCGTGGCGGGGTCTTCACCGGCGTCGGCGGTCCGAGCTTGATCGAAGCTGACCGCCTGACTTTACCGGGCCTGCTGCGCCAACAAGGCTACGCGACCGCCGCCGTCGGGAAATGGCACGTGGGCCTGACCTTCCAGACGAAAGAAGGCACGCCTGTCTACCAGGTACCACTCCCCGGCGAACGGCTCGGCGCCGCCAATGAACTGGCCCGCATACAGCTCACGGATTTCAGCCGGCCCATCACCGATGGCCCCGTCCATCGGGGCTTCGATTACTTCTTCGGCACGGCCTGCTGCCCGACCACCGACTGGCTCTACGCCTACATCGAGAACGACCGGGTGCCCGTACCCCCGACCACGCTGCTCGACGCCTCCAAGCTCCCGAAGCATCCCTACGCGAACGATTGCCGACGAGGGCTCGTGGCGCCCGGCTTTGAGCACGATCAGGTCGACCTGGTGTTCTTGGAGAAAAGCCAAGCGTGGCTGACCGAGCACGTGAAGCGCGCGCCCACGCAGCCGTTCTTCCTCTTCCACGCGACCCAAGCCGCTCACCTGCCTTCGTTCGCCGCGGCGCGCTTCCAAGGCACGACCAAGGCCGGCCCGCATGGGGACTTCATCGCCGAGCTCGATTTCGTCGTCGGGGAGCTGCTCGCGACGTTGGACCGGCTCGGGGTGGCCGAGAACACGCTGGTGGTCTTCACCAGCGACAACGGCCCAGAAACCACCGCGGTCGTGCACATGCGCGCCGACCAAGGCCACGACCCGGCCCGCCCTTGGCGCGGCATGAAACGCGACGACTGGGAAGGCGGCCACCGCGTGCCGCTCCTCGTGCGTTGGCCTGGGCATGCCAAGCCATCCGTCCTCGAACGGACGGTCTGCCTCACCGACTTGCTGGCGACATGCGCGGCGCTCACGGACACCCCGCTCCCGCGTAATGCTGGGGAAGACAGCTTCAGTTTTCTCTCCGCTTTGACGGGCGTCCCCGACAGCCGGCCGCAACGTCCGTTCACCTTGCACCAGACGATCAAGAACGACCTGTCGATCCGCCGCGGCGACTGGAAATACCTCGACCACCGGGGCTCCGGCGGAAACAACTACGAAAAAGGTGAGCTAGTTCCGTTCGCCCTGCGCGACGCGGCCCCGACCGCCCCCGGCCAGCTCTACGACCTGAAGGCCGACCCCGGCGAACGCACGAACCTTTACTTCGAACACCCCGAAATCGTCAAGGAGCTCAAGGGTCTCCTTGACCAAAGCAAAGCGTCCGGCCGCAGCGCCCCCTAACTGCCTCTAGGTAGGGACGCGACTGCGTCGCGTCCGTTCGCCGAGAGACGTGCGAATCTCGGCCATGCTAGGTCGTGACGGCGTCCCAACCCTGCCGCCTACAACCGAAAGGGGGAACCGGGAAACGGAAAGTTAGCCCCGCCACCAAGCGGCGACACTTCCCGCAACCCCCAACCCGCAACGCCCAACCCTCGATGCGGCCTTAAGCCGCGCTCACTTTTGCACTACAACCATCCCCCATCCCCTATCCCCAATCCCCCATCCCCTTGCTAAAGCCCCTTGTCCCCTCGTGGCCTTTGGCCACGCGTCCCCTCGCGAGCTCCGCTCGCGATCCGCAACTCCGCCCCAATCCTAGTGTTACATATATAAGTCCTACCCTATCCCCCATCCCCTATCCCCATGCCTCTCCCCCTCCCCCGCC
>JBEGRN010000198.1:0-3484 GCA_041180425.1 Verrucomicrobiota bacterium | reverse complement strand
CCGTCCTCGGTGATGACGGCCCCCACCATCGGGTTCGGGTGCGTCCGACCCCACGCTTGCCGGGCGAGCTCCAAGGCTCGGCGCATCGGGGGCTCGTGCGACATCGCCGGCGGCTTAGCGGTTGCGCTTACGGGAGACCGCCGCGGCCTTCGGGCCACCCGGGGTCAACTGCGGCTCGGAATAGTAGCGGAAGCCTTCCAGCTTACGGCGCTCGATCGGACGGCCCAAGAGGACCTCGATCTGCTGCAGGTGGTGCATCTCGTCCGGCGAGTACAGCGTGAAGGCTTCGCCTTCGGCGGAGGCGCGGCCCGTGCGGCCGATGCGGTGGACGTAGTCCTCGGCATGCTCCGGCACGTTGTAGTTGATGACGTGCGTCACGCCGCGGATGTCGAGGCCGCGGGAGGCGATGTCCGTCGCCACCATGACCGTGAACTTGCCGGTCTTGAAGCCGGCGAGGGCAGCGGCGCGCTCCGACTGCGAGCGGTCCGCGTGCATCGTGGCGACGGGCGTGCCGTGGCCTTCGATCCACTCGGCGATGCGGTCGGCATCGCGCTTGGTGCGGGTGAAGACGATGACGGACTTGTAGCCGCTCTTGTTGAGCAGGGCCAGGAGGAGGTCGTACTTCTGGAACACGTCGACCGGGTAGATGGCGTGATCGACGGTGTCGGCGGCGCCGAGGCCCGTGCGGACGTCGACGGTCACCGGGTCGCGCAAGGCCCAGCTGGCGATCTTGCCGACGCGTTCGTCGGCCGTGGCGGAGAAGAGCAGCGTCTGGCGCTCCTTCGGGCAGAAACGGATGATGCGGGTGACGTCTTCGATGAACCCCATGTCGAGCATGCGGTCCACTTCGTCGAGGATGAGCACCTGGATGGAACTGAGGTCCAGGATCTTCTGTTCCTGGAGGTCGAGGAGGCGTCCAGGGGTCGCGATGACGACGTCGACGCCCTGCTCGAGGGCCTTGACCTGGATCCCGTAGCCGACGCCGCCGTAAAGCAGCGCGGTCTTGGTGCCGAGGTACTTGCCGTACTTCTGGAAGTTCTCATCGACTTGGACGGCGAGCTCGCGGGTCGGGACGAGGACGAGGCAACGGGGCTTGCCAGCGGCCGGACCGAGGCGGGCGAGCGTCGGCAAGGCGAAGGCGGCGGTCTTGCCGGTACCGGTCTGGGCGGCGCCGATGAGGTCGCGGCCGGAAAGGACCACCGGGATGGCCTGCTCCTGGATCGGCGTGGGGTTCACGTAACCACAATCGGCGAGGGAGCGTAGGACTGGCTCGGGGAGGCCAATTTCAGTAAACGTAGGCATGATGTCAGAACAGAAAGGCGGGCGGGCTGGGAAAGGGGAAGAACAAATGAAGGAATTCTCCCCAAGGGTGCAATAATGAGGGTTTGGCGGGGCACTTTCCGTCCGAGATTGACAGGCGGGGTGGTTTAACCTGCATTGAACACCCTTCCGCAAGGAAGGCCTGAACGGTGGTTGTAGCTCAGTTGGTTAGAGCACTGGTTTGTGGTACCAGGGGTCGGGGGTTCAAGTCCCCTCAATCACCCCACTTTCAGCAAAAGGCCCGGAGCAATCCGGGCCTTTTCGTCGTGGGACGGCCTGCGCCGCTCCCCTGCCCTTACTGGGCGCCCTTGGACTTGAAATAGGTCTCGAGGCTCTTGCGGATCGCGCCTTCGAGCTCGTCGTCCTTCGCCTTCACTTCGGCATCCAGCGCGGGATCGCCGACCTCGGAGCCACGGCGGAAGAGTTTGCCCTGCTCGAAGAGGTTCAGGCGCTGGGCATAGTAGGTGATGTAACGGACCTTGAACTTATAGCCCGACGCGTAGTTCTCGAGGCTGAGCGTGACGCGGTCGACCGGATAGTCGGGCTTCACGGCCAGCAACGCGGCGCGGATGTCCTTCAAGGCATCCTTGGAGTCGCAGACGATGCGGTTGTCCATGAAGCGGGCATCCTCGAAGCCGGACTCCATGTCGAAATAGACGCCAGCCTTGATGCCATGGAAGCCGGTGCCGGGCAGGCCCGCATACATGATGATCAGGGTGATGAGCGTGATGCCCATCAACGAGAGCAGCGTGACGACGGGATTGGATTCCTTCTGGAGTTTGACAGCAGCCATGGGCGAGGGATAGCCCCCGCCCACGGCTGAATCAATCCAATAGAAACCTACCAGGGCTTACTTCAGCGTCTGCAGGAAGGCCTTCACGTCGGCGAGCTCCTGCGGCTTGAGGATCAGGCCCATCGGCGGCATCGGGGACACGCCCAGCTGCTCGTAACCCTTGGCCAGGACCTTGTTCGGCTCGACGAGGGACTCGTGGATGTAAGCGGGGGTGGCGCGGGTGGCGATGCCATCCAGGGCCGGGCCGATCGCGCTGCCCTTCCCCTTCACCATGTGGCAATTGACGCAGGCGGCCACCGGGTGCTTCCAGAAGATCTCCTCGCCACGGGCGGCGACGCCTTCGGTCACCGGGGCTTCGCCGGCCACGGTCAGCTCGCAGAGCTTCACATCGTCGAAGTAGATGTCGCCCTTGCCCACGTGAAGCAGGTTGATCGACGCCTTGGTGCGCTTGCCGGAATTGAAGACGACCTCGACCTCGACCCAGTCGGTGTCGCGGTTGATGGTGCTGGTCTCGGCACGTCCGATGTGGTCGTTGAGGCTGGCCTTGCCGCGGAAGGCATGGGTCTTGATCCAGGCGCTCAGGCGATACTCGGTGTCAGGCTTGATGGTGACGTCGGCGAAGAAGCTGGTGTCGCCCGCGTCGCGGGTGATGCCGCGCATCGCGCGCTTGCCCGAGTGCACCATGGCGGGGTCGGTGACGACGTCCCACTTGGCGCCCTTGTTGGCCGGCGAGTTACCGTAGTCGCGACGCTGCCAGCCGGCCGGCAAGGCGCCCGCGAGTTCTTCGAAGCCCGGGTTGGGCAAGAGGTTCGGGCCTTCGACGTAGATCTGGGTCTGGTGCTTCTTGGCGAGGACCTTGGAAGCCTCGCGCAGCCATTCGTCGGACTGCACGGAAGCATCGGCGGCGAGGCCGCGGACGAGGGTCTTGATTTCCGGCGTGGTCGGGAATTCAGCCAGCTTGACCAGCGCGGCGAGGCGAGTGGTCGGATCCTTGTCGGCGATCACACCGGCACCGAAGAAGAGCGCCTGAGCGGCGGCGTCCTCGCCGAGCGCGCGGATGGCGTTGCGGCGCAGGGCGGCGTCGGCAGACAACAAGGCCTTCTTGTGGGTCTCGGCGTCGAGCTTGCCGAGGCCATGCAAGGACCAGAGGGCATGGATGGCGGAAACGTCGGGCTGGGCGGCCACGACCAAGGCGACAAGGTCGGCGGCGAGGGCCGTCTTCTTGCCTTCGACGATGAGCTGCTGGGCGCGGAGGCGGCCGAACTGGGTCGACCCCTTGAGGCCGGCGAGGAGCGCGGCGTCCGTGTTGGCTTGGGCGGGGCTGACCGTCGGGGTCGTCTTGGAGACGATGCGATAGATGCGGCCACGGCT
>JBEGRN010000197.1:0-3484 GCA_041180425.1 Verrucomicrobiota bacterium | reverse complement strand
GCGCAGCCGGAGGCCATGATCGACGACGGCGCGCGCGGCTGGCAGGACTGGTATCGGCTGAAATGGGGCAACCCGACGCTCTGGTCGGCGTTCACCCGTAAGGTCAAGGACCCGCTCTGGCGCGGCCCCGCGGGCGCGAAGCTCAGTTTCGAGATCAACCCCGCGAACGACACCATCGTATACGTCACGCTCACCCGTAATGCCTGGGGCGCGTTTGGGCCCGGCACCGGCGACTATGTCGCGTCCGTGCCCCTCAAGGCCAACGGCGGCTGGGTCACGGTGTCGCTGGGCGTGGAGGACTTCAAGCCAGCGGACTCGAAGGGTGCGCAGCCGCTCAAGGATTGGTCGACGCTCACCGAGCTCGCGCTTTCGGGCAACGCCTCGATCGTGCAGGACGGCGTGAAGACCAGTCTCCCCAGCGTCGCGTGGAAGAACGCGAACGACGTGCGGGTGCGGGCGTTGAAGTGGAGCGCGAGCGGAGAGTCGAGGGCGGAGTCGAGGGAAGAATCGAGGGCAGCGTCGAGGGATGGGCAAGGGGACACGGGGGCACGGGGGAAGGAACTGACGGAGGCGGAGCGGACCAAGGCGTTCAATGATTCAATCAAGAAGTCGTTGGAGCAGGAGGCGAGGGATAGGTAGTGCGGAGGGGGTTGGGGGATGGGGGATGGGGGTTGGGGGTTGGGGGTTGGGGGCCTAGAAGTGCAAAGGTGCAAAGGTGAAATGGGAGCGAAAAGGGGGACCGGGGACCGGGAGTTGGGTGCAAGGCAAAGGGGAATCGGGGACAAGGGGATTCCCCAAAGAGGTCAGATTACGGATTTCAGATTTCTGAAAAGCAGAGGGGGGAACCGGGGACCGGGAGTTGGGTGCAAGGCAAAGGGGGACCGGGAGGTGGGTGCCTTTAGTTTCTGTAATCCGTCATCCGTACTCTGCACTCTGCGGTCATTAGCCCTTGTCCCCGTGTCACCATGTCCCCTCATGGAGGTAGGGGCGTGGCTTCGCCGCGCCCTTCTTGGTTAGGAGTGCGAGATGAATCTCGCCCCTACCCGCGGACGGAGCCCGCGAGAGGTGGCTAGGTTGGCACGCAGTGCCAACCCTACCCGAGGCAAGGGCCATCCCTACCCGAGGCAGCACAAACCTAGACCCGCAACCCTCATCCCGCAACCCACGCGCAGCGTCCCTACCTTGAGGTCGGCGGGGCGGGCCGCTTACCAGGAGGCGCGGAGGCCGGTGGTGAAGCCCCAACCGGCGTAGGCGCCGCCGTCGTTGGCGCTGTCGACCATCTTGGAGTGCTGGGCGCCGAGCTGGAACTTCAGCTTATGGCCGTAGAAATAACGGTTCAGGCCGAAGTAGAATTCCTCGAGACGGTCGCCCTTGCCGGAAGTCAGGAGGCTCTCGTAGCGGGCGAAGCTCACGCCGTTGTTGCTGGCGGAAGTCACGCGCGTGTAGCGGGCGACGGCCTGCCAATCCTTGTTGAAGGCATAGGTCGTCTGGAGCTGCAGGCCCTTGAGGTCGGTCTGCGAGCCCTGCCCTTCCGTCAGGCCGATCTCGCCGTCGAACGTCCACGCGCCCTGCGTGTTCTGGGAGATGAGCGAGACGCCCTGCTCGTAGTTGCGGCTGAAAGCCTTCGGCGTGCCCGTGGCGTTCTGGGCATCGTTGGTCTGGTGGAAGTAATCGAGGCGCAGCGAAGATTTGGCGAAGCCGGAGAACGCGGTGACATCGCGCGTGACGCTGGCGAAGCTGATGAGGCCGCCGTTGAAGGCGCCGAAATCGCGGTCGGCAGCGCCGGCCGAGAAGAAACCGGCGCGCCAAGACCAGAGGCCGGATTCGCCTTCGGCCGACACGCCGGGCAGGTATTCTTCGGAGAAGCCAAGGTTGGCCGCGAGCGGGCTGCGGTCGATCGTCACCAAGCTGTTGGAGGACGTGCCGCCATCGAGCGTGTAACGGATGCTCTGCTTGCCGAGGGTGAAGGCGAGCTCCTTGCTGGGCGCCCACTTCACGTACGCATCGGTATACTTGTTGAAGAGCGGGTGCGGCACCTCGAGGTTGAGGTCGGCTTCGACGTGGACCGTGAAGTCCTTCAGAACCTGGGCCTTGAGGCCGAGGCGCGTGCGGCGGCTGACGAAGTCGGAGTCCTGCTGGGAGCCGTTGCGGAACTGGTACCAATCGATGTGCTGGCGGCCGGTGAGGCGCACCTCGTTGACGACGTCGGTGGCGGCGCCCTTGTACAGGACGGCGGCGGACCAGAGTTGGTCATAGGCCGAGGGCGTGGCGGCGGCAGGGGCCGTTTGGGCCAAGGCAGGGGCGACGGCAGCGGCGGCGAGGAGCGTGAGGAGCGTAGGGCGCATAGGTGAGATGAGGGCAGAAAGGACCTTAGGGGGCAATTGTTACAGTTTGATGACGGAACGGATACATTTCGTCACCAAAAGGACATAATTGGCATAAAAGAGGGGGATGGGGGTTGGCTGCAGTGCAAAGGTGCAAATCGGCTGGAGGCCGTGCAAAAAGTGCAAAGGGAATGAAAAGGGGAACCGGGGACCGGAAAGGGAGCACCGAGGCAGCACAACCGATACCCTCAACCCGATACCCTATACCCTTCCCTTAGCTCAGCGCTAAGGGGAGTTGGTCGAGGGAGGTGATGAACTGGTCGGCGCCGGCCTTGACCTTAGGGCGTTGGGCGTAGCGCCCAAAGCCGATCATGACGTCGGCGTCGCCTTTGACTTCGAGGTCGCTGGCGCCGTCGCCGACCATGACCACGGTGGTGGCCTGGAATTCGGCGCGGAGACGGCGGGCGACCTCGTTCTTGCCCTTGGTGCGGCAGGTCGGGCAGGTCTCGTCGAAGCCGGCATACGAGCCGTCGGGCGTGAACTTAAGGACCACGGCCTCGACGCGCGCGATGCCGAGGAAATCGGCGAGCGGGCGGATGGCCTGGGTGAAGCCCCCGCTGACGATGATGATCGTCCAACCCGCGGCGCGGAGTTGGGCGAGCGTGGCGACGGCGGTGGGCTCGACGGTCGAGATGTAGAGCGCGCCGATGGATTCCAGCTCGGCCTTGGTCGGCTGGATGATGTCGAGGCGCTTGGCGAAGATCGCCTCCATGGGCGTGCCGCCGTTCATCGCGGCATTGGTCATGTCCTCGACCGCCTTGAACGTGGCCGGGCCGCGGAGACGGCCGAGCTCATCGATCCCTTCCAGGGCCGAGAGGGTCGAATCGCAGTCGAGGAGCAGGAGTTTGGACACGGGAGGAAGGCGCGGAGTCGAGGGCGGAGTCGAGGGCGGAGTCGAGGGCTGAATAGAGGACGGAATCGAGGGAGGAATCGAGGAAAGAATCGGGGGCGGAATCGGGGGCAGAGTTGAGGGCAGAATCGTGGGAGGAGGCTCGATGGAGGGGTTAGGGGTTGGGGGTTGTGGTAAGACAGCAGTGCAAAGGTGCAAATCGGCCTTTGGCCGGTGGGAAGGTGCAAACAAAGAGTACGGAGTACAGATT
>JBEGRN010000196.1:0-3507 GCA_041180425.1 Verrucomicrobiota bacterium | reverse complement strand
AACATACCCCTTCCCTCAAGCCATGCAAAACCCCGACGACCTCATCGCCCGGGCGAGGAAATACCTTGTCACCCTTCCCGAGTCCATCGAAGGCCAGAAAGGCCACGACGCCCTGTTCCGAGCCGCCACTGTGCTGGCCCACGGCTTCGCCTTCGACGAGGCCACCGCCCTAGACCTGCTCCGCGAATACAACAACACCAAGTGCTCGCCGCCCTGGGACGAGAAGCATTTGCAGCGCAAGATCAGCGAGGCCAACCGCCGCGCCCACGACAAGCCCAAGGGTTGGCTGCTCGACGGCGCCAAGCCCCATGTCCCAGACTTTAAACCAGCCAGCCCCAGCGTTAAGATTAGCCAGCCCCCCAAGACCGCCACGCTGGCCGACCTGCCTCCCCCTGCCTCCCCGGCCGTCGTCGCCCCTTCCGACTCTCTGACCTTCACCGACTTCCTCTTCGCGGCTTTCCGTGCCGACGAGCAGGTTCAGATCGAGACGCCCGCCGACCTCGGCGCCGACGGCAAGGGACGCCCCGCTGGCAAGGGCATCGTGAAGACCGCCACCGCTTGGAATGAGCTCGTCGGCATCGACCCGCAGCTCGACGGCGGCCCCGCCGGTTCCTTCGTCCGCATCAACCCGGTGAACAACGCCGACGGCAAGGACTCCAGCATCTCGGCCTTTCGCCACGTCCTGCTCGAATGGGACACCGGCACCAAAGAGGAACAGCGTGAACGCATCGCCCGCTCCAACCTCCCGGTCACGGCCATCGTCGACTCCGGCGGCAAGTCCGTCCATGCCTGGGTCCGCGTCGACGCCAAGGACCGCGCCGAGTATGACGCCCGCGTCGCCCAGGTCTTCGCCCTCTTCGCCGACTGCCCGCCCGACAAGCAGAACAAGAACCCGTCACGCTTCACCCGCCTACCTTGCGCGATCCGCGGCGACAAACGGCAGGCCCTCATCGACATCAACCAAGGACTGCCCAACTGGGAAGCGTGGACGGCTTGGAAAGGCCAGCACGATGAAGCCCTGCAACAGGCCGCCGACGGAACCGAGGTCTTTGACCTTGAAGCCCTGGACGCTTTCGACCCCAAGGCCGACCCGACTGTGCTCGTCGGCAAGGAACGCCGCTGGCTGTGCAAGGGCTACGTGCTGCAGATCGTCGGCTTCTCCGGGTCGGGCAAGTCATCCCTCGCCATGCAGATGTGCGTCCAATGGGCTCGCGGCCTTGACCTCTTCGGCCTCCGCCCGGTGCGTCCCCTGCGCATCGTCATCTGTCAGGCCGAGAACGATTTTGGAGACACGGCCGAGGCCTACGCCGGCAGCGTCCGCGGATTGACCACGCAGGAGAAGCTGAAGCTCAAGGACAACCTGACCATCGTCCGAAACTCAAAGGCCATCGGTCCGGCCTTCCCGGTTTTCCTCAAGAACCTGGTCGAGCGCCACAAGCCCGACATCGTCCTTGTCGACCCCTTGCTGTCCTATGCCGGCTTTGACATCGCCGACCAGGCGCTGACCACCGATTGGCTGCGCAACCAGATCTTCCCCATCGTCCAGAGCACCGGCATCGCCCTGATCTACATGCACCACACGACCAAGCCCAAGTCCGCCGACGACCTGGACAGCATGACCCCGACCCAACTGGCCTATCTAGGCGCCGGCTGTTCCGAGTGGGTCAACTTCGCCCGCGACTCCGGCTACCTGTTCCGAACCAAGGCCGACGGCGATGCCCCGGTCTACAAGTTCGGTTTCTCCAAGCGGCAGTCCCGCTGCGGCCTTGAGAACTCCGAAGGCCGGTTCACCCAGTTCGCAAAGATTTGCCATAGCCCCGAACCGGGTGTCATTCGCTGGCAATACGCCGTCGGAGACGTCCTGAACGACCACACTGCCAAACGGAAGGCCAATCCTACCCCTTCCGCTGGCCCTGTGGGCGGTCTTGACATGGCTTGAGGGGTAAGACCGCCACCTGCGGACACCCCCACCTTAAATCGCCTTCTAAGCCATTCTTCCAAATCCCTTGCCCTGTCTACATCCTTGTCTAGTTCCTTGTCTAGATCCGTCCCTCTATCGAGGGTGGGTATGCGTCGGCCTTTACCCTCCCTTCGGTCGGACGGCCTCGCATGACCCTAAACTTAAACCTACGAACCTATGCTCAAGCCAAAGTTAAGCGAAGCCAAGTTGAGGAAACTAGAGTGGACCAGGGTGAGACAGAAGGCGTGGAGAGAGAAACCCGACCACATGGAGGCAATCCGGGTGAGGGCTACCAATGCCGCCGCGGCCAAGAAACAGCGCAGGATCCAGAACCTGATTGCCGCCCTGTCCACCTTGCCGGCGGCCATGACCACCGACGAGCTGCGTGACGCAGTGACCAAGTCCAACTACCGAGGCAAGTTCCACAGCATGACCAACCGCCTGCGCCGCCACGGCCTGATGCTCTACGACGCGGCCGCCGGTGTTTGGGTCAACCAGTGTGTTCCCGAGCGGGAACAATCCTAGGCTGGACGCCACATCTGGCGGGTAATGTTCCCGAGCGGGCACTAACACGCCACGCACGGCGTCTTGTTTTTGACACACCAAACACAAGTTTGTTTTCGGATAGCACGGCAGGGTATGGGCTTACACACCGACCCCCCTCTGACCCCTTGGCCTTTGGTTCAATCTTTTGTCCTTACCCAATCCCAGGGGCTGGTCATTACTATGCCCATACATGCGCTACATCCTCGACCTAGCCACGAGCGGCGAGCTGTATGTCGACACGTCGTTCGTCTCGGCTGTCGAGGTGGTGGACATCGTGAACGTAGAGAAGACGCTGAACTATGACCGCATCTCGCTATCGAATGAGAAGACGAGCAACGAGCGCCCGGGCATGATCGTGCACATCGACGGCGATAAGTTTACGTGCGAGTATGACGCCGAGTTCCTGGATGAGTGGATGAGCGAGTCGGAGGGGCCGATACACTGATGCCAGGCCTCAACGGCTTCGACTACGCGGCGAGCAAGGAAGACCGCCTGCATGCCAAGCGCTACGACGCATGGTTCCGCTCGTTGCCCAAGGTGCAGCAGGATAAGCTGCGCGAGGAAGGCGCCGGCCCATACAGCGAGGCACGGACGCACGACCACGTCTTCCCAATCTACGAGCAGGCGGCCATCTGGGCTTACAAGCCGGAGGACGTGCGCGTCGAGCAGGACGAGTTCATCTCTCGCGAGCAGGTGGCCAACATCGTCAACGACGTCGTGCAGATGCTGGGCTATACGCGCGACCCTCGGGTGCGTCGGCACTGGGAGCTCATGCGCCTGATACTTCGGGCACCTGGTCATCTCAACGGCAAGGAGATCGGCGAGATGTTTGGAGTGACCAAGCAAGCCATCAGCATACAGGCCAAGGGCATGCTGGCATTTATCGACAAGCGCCGGCAGGCCAGCGTGCAAGCGCAGCTCGACGCGGCGGCCTTGACCCAAGAAACCCCCCCCAAAGGCATCTCTTTCCCACCCCCCCCAACGCCGCGTGGCGCCGACAC
>JBEGRN010000195.1:0-3516 GCA_041180425.1 Verrucomicrobiota bacterium | reverse complement strand
CGCCGGCGACGCCGACCTCGGTGCTGATGGCGATGACGCCCTTGCCGCCGCGGGACTGCTTGCGGTAGATCGGCTCCTTGGTCTCGGGGTCGTCGAAGGGCGTGCGCTTGCCGATGCCGTCGATGCCCACGACGAGGAGCGTGCAGGCCGGGTCGACGACTTCCATCGCCTTCACCAGGTCGCCGCTCTCGAGCTTCATGCCCACGACGCCGGTCGTGTCGCGGCCCATGGAACGGACGTCGGACTCGTGGAAGCGGATGGACATGCCGGACTGCGAGATCATCACGACCTCGTTGTCGCCGTTGGTCAGCTTGGCCGCGATCAGGCGGTCGCCGTGCTCGATGTTGATGCCGATGATGCCGCCCTTGCGGTAGTTGGCGTACTTCGAGATCTCGGTCTTCTTGATGGTGCCGTTGGCCGTGCACATCATCAGGAAACGGCCTTCGTCGAAGTCGGAGACGCAGACCATCGCGGCCAGCTTCTCCTCGTCCTTGAGCTCGAGCAGGCGGGCGATCGACTTGCCGCGCGACGCGCGGGCGGCCTCCTCGATCTCGTAGACCTTCTCCACGTACACGCGACCGTTGTTCATGAAGAACAGGATGTGGTCGTGGGTGTTGGCCGTGAAGAGGTGCTCGATGAAGTCGCTGTCCTCGTCGGAGGCGGCCCTGGAGAGCTCGGCGCCCTTCGTGCCCTTGCCGCCGCGCTTCTGCAGGCGATACTGGGCGACGGGGGTGCGCTTGATGAAGCCGGCGTGCGAGACGGTGACCACGCAGCCCTCGTTGGCGACGATGTCCTCCATGGAGAGCTCGCCCTCCTGGGCCGTCACCTTGGTCTTGCGGGGGCCGACGTGCTTCTTGGCGGCGTCGCGCAGCTCCTTCTTGATGAGGGTCAGCAGCTTGGACTCGCTCGAGAGGATGCCGCGGAGCTCCTCGACGAGGGCCATCAGCTGGCGGTACTCCTCCTCGATCTTGTCGCGCTCCAGGCCGGTCAGCTGGTAGAGGCGCAGGTCGAGGATGGCGACGGCCTGGCGTTCGCTGAGGCCGTACTTGGCGATGAGCTTGACGCGGGCCTCGTCGCGGTTGACGGAGGCGCGGATGATCTTCACGAAGTCGTCGAGGTTGCGCAGCGCGATCTTGAAGCCCTCGAGGATGTGGGCGCGGTCCTCGGCCTTGCGGAGGCGGAAGCGGGTGCGGCGGGTGACGACGTCGCGGCGGTGCTCGACGAAGCATTCGAGCAGCTCGCGGATGTTCATCTGCTTCGGGCGACGCTTGTCGAGGGCGAGCAGGATGACGCCGAAGGAGTTCTCGAAGTTCGTGTGCTTGTAGAGCTTGTTGATGACGACCTTCGGGTTCTCGTTGCGCTTGAGCTCGATGACCACGCGGGTGTTCTCGTCGGACTCGTCGCGGAGGTCGGAGACCTCGTCGAGGACCTTCTCGGCGCAGAGGTCGGCGATGTGCTTCACCAAGGACGAGCGGTTGACGTTGTAGGGCAGCTCCGTGAGGACGATCTGCTCCTTGCCGTTCTTCATCTCCTCGGTGTGGGCCACGCCGCGGACGCGGATGATGCCACGGCCGGTGCGGAGGTACTGCTTGATGCCCTCCTTGCCGTTGATGACGCCGCCGGTCGGGAAGTCCGGGCCGATGATGACCTTCTCCAGGTCCTCGACGGTCGCGCTGGGCTTGTCGATGATGAGGCAGGTGGCCTCGACCAGCTCGGCGAGGTTATGCGGCGGGATGTTGGTCGTCATGCCGACGGCGATGCCGGTCGAACCGTTCATCAGCAGGTGGGGCAAGGCGCACGGCAGGACGGTCGGCTCGGTGGTCGACTCCTTGTAGTTCGGGGTGAAGTCGACGGTGTCCTCGTCGATGTCGGCCAAGAGCTCGGCGGAGATCTCCGACAGACGGCACTCGGTGTAACGGTAGGCGGCGGGCGGATCGCCGTCGACGGAGCCGAAGTTGCCCTGCGGCTCGATCAGCTGGTAGCGCATGACCCAGTTCTGGGCGAGGCGGACGAGCGTGTCGTACACGGAGCTGTCGCCGTGCGGGTGGTAGTTCTTCAGCACTTCGCCGACGACGCCCGCGCACTTGTCGAACGGGCGGTTGTGGACGAGGCCTTCCCGCAGCATCGCGTAGAGGATGCGGCGCTGGACCGGCTTCAGGCCGTCGCGCGCGTCCGGGAGGGCGCGGGAGACGATGACCGACATCGAGTAGTCGATGTAGGCCGTCTGCATGATGTCCGTGATGTTGGCGGACGTGAGCTTTTCTTTGTCAGAATACATTGTCGAAGGGGTCTAGGGGTGGGTCGCGGTGGGCTTAGACGTCGAGGTTCGAGGTGTTGAGCGCGTTGTCCTCGATGAAGGCTCGGCGGTTCGGCACGTCCTCGCCCATGAGCATGGCGAAGACGCGGTTGGCTTCGGCGGCGTCGGCGATGTCGACCTTGAGGAAGCGGCGCTTGGCCGGGTCCATGGTGGTCTCGAAGAGCTGCTTGGGGTTCATTTCGCCCAGGCCCTTGTATCGCTGGATCGTGAGGCCCTTGCGGCCGAACTGGCGGATCTGGCCGATGAGCTCGAGGATGGAGCCCAGCGGGATGGGCTCGGCCTTCTTGACGAGCTTCTTGGCGGGCTTGTCCTCGCCCTTGGCTTCCTCTTCGCCTTCGGCGGCCGGGGCCTCCTCGGCGGTCGAGCCGTCGATCAGGTGGTAGCGCGGCTCTTCGCCGGCCTTGAACTGCTTCACGTCCATGCCCTGGGTCTCGAGTTCCTTGAGGACCTTGGTGATGGCCTCGTTCTCGAAGACCTCGATGACGTTGACGCGCTCCTGGACGACGGTGCCGTCCTTGAGCTTCTTCTCGCGGTCGATCTTGTCGGCGAGGAAGTCCTCGACGCCGGCCTTGCGCAGGTAGGCCTGCTTGGCGTCGGTGTCGGCGAGGAACTCGTAGGTTTCCTCGTTGCCGGTGCGCGTACGCACGATGAAGCGCGGCAGCGCGTGGGTCTTGTGGTCCTGCTGGTCGAGGTAGTCGCCGAGCTGGCAGCCCGTGCGGCCGATGCCGGCGCCGAGGGACTCGAGGCGGGCGAGGGATTCGACGATCTTGTCGAGCTTCTGGCCCGGGAAGACGTGCTTGTCGCGCAGGCGGAGGAGGTTGACGTCCTCGGAACCGAGCTCGAGGAGGATGCGGTTCAATTCGGGGTCGTTGTCGACGTACTGCTCGCGCTTCTTGCGCTTGATGCGGTACAGCGGCGGCTGGGCGATGTAGACGTAGCCGGCCTCGATCAGGCCGGGCATCTGGCGGAAGAGGAACGTCAGGAGCAGCGTGCGGATGTGGGAACCGTCGACGTCCGCGTCCGTCATGATGACGAGCTTATGGTAGCGGCACTTGGTCACGTCGAAGGCGCCGTCGCCCTCGTGCTTGCCGATGCCAGTACCGCAGGCGGTGATGATGGTGCGGATTTCCTCGTTGGAGAGGATCTTGTCGATGCGGGCCTTCTCGACGTTGAGGATCTTGCCCTTGATCGGGAGGATC
>JBEGRN010000194.1:0-3594 GCA_041180425.1 Verrucomicrobiota bacterium | reverse complement strand
CGAGACCTACGCGGACTTCAACTCGAGCACCGACCACGTAGCCGAATACACTGTCCTGGGCATCGTCGCCGCTGGCGCCGCCGCCAAGCTGCTCGGCAAAGGCGCCTTCCTCGTGGTCCTCCTCAAGTTCGGCAAGTTCCTGATCATCCCCATCATCGCCGGCTGGAAATACATCGTCAAAGGCTGCCGCTGGGTCTGGGGCAAGGTCACCGGCCAGAAACCCGCGCCCGCGGCGGAAACCAGCGCGCAGATTGCCGAGACCCCGACCGCCCCGCCGCAGGATCCACCCAACGCCTAAGCGTCCGCTTCAGCCCCGGAGCAAGCGCCACCACGTGGCGGCGTATTCGCGGCCCGTGCGGCCGATCTGGATGCGGCCAGCATCATCGTCCGTCCAGACGACGGGGATTTCGCGTACGCGCCCACCGGCCCGCGCTAGGCGCACGAGAACTTCCGCGCCGAACGAAAAACCGCGCGCGGCCTCCGGCAAAGCCAGAGCCTCGTAGCAATCCCGACGCACCAGTTTCAGCCCACAGCCAGGATCGGTGATGGCGGCGCCCGGCAGGCAGCGCCAAAAGAACGAGAGCAACCCCGAGAGAAAGGAACGTTCGAGCGAACGGCCACGCACCTCGGAGTCGTCGTGCCAACGGGAGCCCGCGACGGCTTCGCAGGTGCCCGCACGGATCAAAGAGTAGCCCGTGCCGAGGGCCCGCGGGTCAGTCGCCATATCGGCATCGCAATAAGCCAATACGTCGCAATCGCCCGGAGCCGTCGCCCACGCCCGTCGAATCGCCAGGCCCTTGTCGCCGGACTCAGACACACGCAGATACTGCAGCGGACGGGCAAAGTGATTGGCATGGGCCTCGGCAACCGCACGCGTGGCATCGGTGGAGCCATTGTCGGCCACGACGACCTGCGCATCCGTCAGCCCCTGCGCCTTGAGGCTTTGGGCCAAAAGCACCAACCCAGCCCCGAGACGGGCCGCTTCATTGCGGGCGGGGATGACGATGAGCAGGGCCATGCTTGAGCCGAAAGTGCCTAATCATGAGCGACTTTCAACCCAGCAACACCTTTATCGAGACCTTATTGAGACAGCGTCTCATTTATTGTTTGACTTATGAGACTCATTCTCAACAAAAGAACCCCGCCATGCGCCTCTCCACCCTCGCTCACTGCCTGCTCCTCGCCGCCGCTGCCAACGCCTGTGAAAACCCGTTCGGCTACTCCTACCTCGCCGAGACCGTGAAGCCCGGCAAATACGAGTTCGAGCAAGTCGTCACCGGACGTTTCGGCAAGGACCTCGGCGCCGGTTACGACGCCCGCTACCGCGGCTTCGACCTGCGTACCGAGATCGAGTTCGGCCTCTCCCCCACCGAGCAGCTCTCGTTGGAACTGGACCAAACCTATTTCGACACCGCCGACCGCGAGGGCCTGCGCTTCCGCGGTGTGAACGTTGAATACATCAAGATGCTCGCCAGCCCCGACACGCATGCGTGGGGCCGGGCCTTCTACCTCGAAGGCAGCTACTCGCAGGCCAGCCTGCACGACGGGCATCTCCGCGACCGCTGGACCGTGGAGTCAAAATACATCCTGCAGCACAACTTCGGCGAGAACAGCCCCTGGATGTATGTCGCCAACCTCGGCATCGAGCTCCTGCACACCCGCGGCGGCGAAGACGCGTTCGAACTGTTCGTCACCCAAGGCCTGTCCTACCAACTCAACAAGGAATGGACGATCGGCGTCGAAGCCCTCGCCGCCGCCGAATGGATCGAAGGCGCGGACTTCGAGGAATCCGGCGTGCAGGTCGGGCCCTGCATCAACTACCGCAAGAACGACTTCTCCGTCTCGTTCACGCTGTTGGCCCAACTCACCGGCGCACCCGCCAACAAAGGCAGCCTCAATGTCAGCGAATACAGCCCGTACGAAGCCCGCCTGAAGGTGTCCTGGGAATTCTAAGGCACATGCCATCGACCAGCATGGACCGCACCTCGCGCGGTCCTAACTGTATCGGGTAGGGACAGCACCACGTGCTGTCCTATCTATCTAGGGTAGGGACGCGACTGCGTCGCGTCCGTTCGCCGAGAGACGGGCGGACGTCACCACAGCCCGCTACCACCCAGGACAGCACGTGGTGCTGCCCCTACCCGCTCACTTCAGCGCCGTCTTGATGGCTGCCAGCATCTGCTCGGGCGCCAGGCCGTGCGCCGCGCGCAAGGTCTTCACGTCCGTGGCATGGCCGACGAAACGATCGGGCCAGCCGAGGCGAAGCACCGGAGTGCGCACGCCCTGTTCGGCCAAGACCTCCAGCGCGCCCGTCCCGAAGCCGCCGGTGACCGCGCCGTCCTCGAAGGTGACAATCAAACGGGCCGCCTTGGCCTGCTCCACGAGCAACGCGTGGTCGATGGGCTTGGCGAAACGGGCGTTCACGACGCCGACGGACAAACCCGTCTCGGCGGTCAACTTCTCGGCGAGCGCTTGGGCTTCCGGCACCATCGCACCCAACGCCCAGAGCTGGACATCGACGCCAGCGCGGAGCACTTCGGCCTTCCCCAAAGGAATGAGCGCCGGTTGCGTCTTGATGGGCACGCCGGCGGCGGGGCCGCGCGGGTAACGGATGAACATCGGCGCGCCGGAACGCAGGGCCGTGTGCAGCATGTCCGACAGCTCATCCTCGTCCTTCGGCTGCATCAGCGTCACGTTCGGGACGCAACGCAGGTAGGCGATGTCGAAGACGCCGTGGTGCGTCGGGCCGTCGCTCGGCGAGAGGCCGGCGCGATCCATGCAGAAGGTCACCGGCAGCTGCTGCAGGCAGACGTCATGGATGACCATGTCGTAGGCGCGCTGGAGGAACGTGGAATAGATCGCGCAGACCGGACGCAGGTCGCGCGCGGCCAAGCCGGCGGCGAACAGCGCGGCGTGCTCTTCCGCGATGCCGACGTCGTGGTACTGACCCGGCAACGCCTGCTTCAGCTGGCTGAGGCCGGTGCCGGAAGGCATGGCGGCGGTGATGCCGACCACCTTCGCGTCGGCCTTCGCCTCGCGGACCAGCAAGGCCCCAAAGACATCCTGCCAGGCTTTCGGCGCGCCGGGCTTGCCGGTGGCTAGGCTATCACCCGTCTCCGGATCGAACGCCCCCGTGCCGTGGAACTTCTCGGGGTTCTTCAGCGCCGCGCCGAGGCCGCGGCCTTTCTCGGTGCGCACGTGCAGGAGCACGGGCCCCTTGGCGTCCTTGCAGAAGCGCAGGTACTTCTCGAGCGTCGGCAGGTCGTGCCCATCGATGGGTCCGATGTAGCGGATGCCATACTGCTCGAAGAGGGACGAGTTGCGCGTGTACCAGTTCTTGACGTGCCGCTTGAAGCTGCGGCCGAAGTCGAGGAGCTTCGTGCCCACGCGCGTGCGGCCGAGGAGTCGCTTCAGGCCCTGCTGCGACTGGTTGTAGGGGCGCGTGACGATCAGCTTGTTGAGGATGTCCGCGATGGCCCCGACGTTGCGGTCGATGGACCACTCGTTGTCGTTGAGGATGATGACGAGGCGCTTCGAGGAGTTCGCCGCGTTGTTGAGCGCCTCCATCGTGACCCCGCAGGTCAGCGCGGCGTC
>JBEGRN010000193.1:0-3640 GCA_041180425.1 Verrucomicrobiota bacterium | reverse complement strand
TTGCCGGACTTGAGCACGACCATCTTGATGCCAGCCATCTCGGCGGCCTTGGAGTAGTCAGGAATGGCGAGGTAGACGCCGATGGAGCCCACCGTGGAGGACGGAGAAGCGACGACGCGGTCCGCAGCCGAACCGATCCAATAGGCGGCGGAGGCCATCTCGGAGTCCGTGTAGGCCATGGTCGGTTTCTTGAGGTTGCGGACCTTGTTGGCCAGTTCCTCGACGCCGGTGACCGTTCCGCCAGGGGATGAGATTTGCAGGGCGATGCTGGTCACCTCGGGCGAGGCGGCGAACGCATCGACCGCTTCGGCGATGTCGTTCACGTCGACCGCGCCCATCATCTTCTCCATCGGGGAAAGGCCCTTGCCGATGACGCCCACGATCGGGATGACGCCGATGCCGTCGACGACGTAGGGCTGGGGAGCCGTGCCGAAGAGCTGCGCCAACATATCCGTGAAGCCGAACTTCTCGGCGAGGACGGCGTGGTCCTTGGCCTTGGTCGGGTCGATGAGCAGAGGTTCGCGGCCGCTCAGGCCATTGGTAAGGAAGCGCATGATTATTCGGAGAGGGGGGCGTCAGGGGCCGGGTCAGCCTGGTCAACGGAGTCGACTGTGCCGACCGGGGTGTTGGACGGACGGAAAAGCAGCTCGAACGGAATGCCGTACTGCTTCGACAAGTCCTGCATGAAGACCATGTCGGCGGCGCGCTTCTGCATCTCGGTGCGGAAGTCGAGGCCGCGCTGGGCGTAGAGTTCGCTCATCGACAGCAAACCCATCTCGACGTCGGCACGGTCGTTCGCGGCTTCGCGGCCTGCGTCGACGGTGACGCTCTTCGGGGTCGTCCAGGAGACGCGGTTCCAGTCCGGGTCATCGGGAATCTCGCCTGCGGCGATACCCTGCCCGATGATGTAGCCCCACGTCGGCACGCAGAACTGCTCGATCATGATGGTCTGGTACTTCGAGAAGACGCGGCCAGCCTTGGCCGTGATGAGGCGGACCGTGGCGCCGCCAAGCTTGGAGGAGTCGCCGACGAACTCGTAAGGCAGGACGCCCTGCGAGATGTCGCGTTCAAGAGCCGCAAGGAACCCGGTGAAGGTCGGGTTCGGGCGGTTGCTCATGTGGGAGGTCAGCGCCTCGCCCTGGTCGAGCACCAGCAGTTTGCCGCCCATCGTGTTGGCGATGGAGGAATAAGACGAAGTATTCAGGGCGCCGAGCTCGTTGGCCATGTCCTGATCCAGCACGCCGCCGGTCTTCGTGATGACGCGGGTGACGTCGGCGTTGTCCTTAACGCCCTGCTTCTCGAGGGCGAGGATTTCCATCTCGTCCTGGATGGAGTTGATGCTGTGCTGGAGGAGCGGGACGCCGCGGGCTCCGCTGGCGTATTCATGGTCGACGACGTGCATCATCGACTGGGCCAGAATCTGGCGGTTGCCGCCGTCCGACTTGTAGACGTTGCAGGCGACATACTCGCCATAAGGTCCGAAGATGATGCCGTCGTGGATGCCGTCGATGACCACGGTCTCGTCGAGCGGGTCGCCGACGCGGTGGGCTTCCATCAGCTGAATCTTGGCTTCGCCGGCGCCGTTACGCACCTTGGCCGCGAAGGAGTCGCCGTCACGGATCATGCCGCGCAGAAGGATGGCCTGCGACTGGTAGAAAGAAAAGCGGTTCGTGATGTCGATGCGCTTGGCCTTCTCGGCGAAGTACGCCTCGTAGCGTTCCTGCATCTCCGGCGTCGACGCGTGGCTCTGCGGCTTGATGCCGTCGCCCACGCTGTAGAGCACCATGTCGGCGAGAATCTGCTTGAACAGGCCGCTGTTACGCTCGGCCCAGCGGCACTTGCGCATCATCGCGATGCGGTTCCACGGCGTCAGGTCCTGGCGTAGGTCACCGGGCGCACGGCCGAAGATGGCACGGCGGGCGTTCGAGAACATCGTGCTCTGCCACCCGGAGTAACTTCCGCCGAATCCGCTGCCGTCGGTCGCATAGCCGGCCTGCGGCTTGGGCAGTCCTTCGGCGGCTTTGAGCGCCTTCTTGCGGAGGCTGACGGTGGGGATTTTCTTGCGGGGGGCCATAGATTAGTCGCGGCGAGTCGCCCAGGAGGTCGAGATGACCGTCACGCTCTTGCCGTAGGTCTGCGGGTCCAGTTTGCTCAGGGCGTACATCGCTTCGCCAAGCATTTCCTTCGGAGGCATCGCGAACTGCTTCGACGCCGACGAGCCGGAGTCCGAGTAGGACATCAGCGTCTTGCCCTCCATGATCATGGCGAGAGCCTTGGCTTTGATGTCGAGGAGTTCGCACTCCGTCAGTCCGATGAAGAGTCCTGAGGCCATTTAATGTTGCCCAGAATGGAACCGAGAGGGGGGTACGCCGCCCAGCCCACGCCACAAGCTTCTTCCTTCCTGCGACACTAAACGGCGTACCCTTGCAGATAAGATGCTCATGGGGTGCCGGAAGGCAAGTCGGTTTCGGCGGTTTCCCGCCCGGCGATACCCCAGCGGACGGCGGCAAGCAGGGCGAGGATTTCACAGTCGAGGGCGTGGTTGTCCTTCTTGCCCTGGGGAAGTATCCACTGGGGCTTGCCTGTCCGGCGGTCCTTGATTCTGACTTCGGCGTTCAGCTGCTCGACGTACTCGGGGGTGGCGTCCAGCGCATAGGTCCAGACCTTGCGGGCGCGGAGGCCGTGCAGCAGGTCTTTGCCGGCGGTGTTCGAATGGCTGACGAGGATGGCCCGCTGCGGGATGCCAGGGACGACGATGGCCTGCTTCTCGGAGTAGTAGCGTCGGCTCGTCTTGCCGTCCCGATCGGTCACCGCGAAGTCGTCCGACCCTGAGCCCTTGGCTGTCTTCCAGTTACGCTTGGCGCACTCGCGGTAGACTTCCTGCGTGTTATCTCCTGAATCACAAAAAACCATGGCCGGATGCACGAGGTGTTGCTTGGCAAAGGCCTCGACGTTGCCCCACGACTCGATGCGGGCGAAGGCCAGCAGGCGGCTGTGCCCGGTCTTGGCCCAGCGGCGCACGACCACCCAGAAGTGGCCACGCTGGACGTCGACGCCCATCGTGCGGAAGGCGATGCTACCCTGCGGTGCGTCCTGCTGCTCGATGACCCTGCCCTTCGGAGAGATCATGGCCTCGGCGTCCCAATGGTCGCCCATCTTGTAGTTGGCCGACTCCGCGGTGCTGACCATCTCGCCGCCCTCCTCGCTCCAGGGCATCGCCAGCCGCTTCTGCTTGAAGATGCGCCGTGGCTCCTCGTCGCCATATTGGTCAGCCGACTCCTTTGCCTTGAGCATCAGCACGCCCAGCTCTCCCCAGCTCATCGACGCGAGCGAGTTCCAGTGCAGGCCGATGTGCCCGGTGTTCGCGGCAGAAGCCGTGGCGACAAACGTGCCGCGGGCGTTGGCCTCCAGCCGTGTCGCGTTATTGTCGGGTAGCAACGCACGACAGCCGGCGCACTCGTAGGTCGTTCCGACGCTGACCTTGTGCAAGTCCCACGAACCGCTGGCCTTGGCGTCCTCGGGGAACCTGATCTGCTCCCACACCCAGGGCTGAAGGTGGTCGCACTTCGGGCACCTCATGTTCCAGTCACGCTGGTCGGTCGTCTCGTGCAGCTGATGAAACTCCTGCCCGGCCAGACCG
>JBEGRN010000192.1:0-3666 GCA_041180425.1 Verrucomicrobiota bacterium | reverse complement strand
GCTCCTCGAAAACGCGCTCGACGCGGGCGCGACGCGCGTGGTGGTCGACTTCTCCCGCGGGGGCAAGGCCCTGACGGTCGTGGAGGACAACGGCAAGGGCATGACGCCGGAAGAGGCCCTGCTCAGCGTGGAGCGCCATGCGACCAGCAAGATCCGCCTGGCCGCTGACCTCGACCGCATCGCGACGTTCGGTTTCCGCGGCGAAGCATTGCCGTCTATCGCCAGCGTGGCCCGCTTCACCTTGCAGACGCGCCCCGCCGCCGCGCCGTCCGGCACTGAATTGCTCATCAACGGCGGCCGGGTCGTCCACCAGCGCGAGCATGGCATGGCGCCAGGCACGCGTATTGAGGTCGCCAACCTCTTCCACCCGGTGCCCGCGCGGTTGAAGTTCCTCAAGTCCGATGAGACCGAGGCCGCCCATATCATCCGTTTGGTGCGCTTGTATGCGGTCTCGCACCCGCAGGTCGGTTTCCTGCTCCGCGAGGACGGGCGCGAGATCTTCCGCTCGCCGGGTAACGTCCCGCTCCTCGACCGCGTCCGCGAGATCTGGGGCCGTCAGGTCGCGGACGAAGTCAGCCTCATGCCGGTGTTCGAACGCGATGGCATGCGCCTCAGCGGGCTGCTCGGTAAGCCCGGCGTCAGCCGTGGCACGCGACAGGACCTCGTCACGGTCGTCAATGGTCGTCCCGTCGACAGCCGTACGATGGCCTTCGCGTTGACCGAGAGCTACCATACGTTGATCCCCAAGGGTCGTTACCCATTGGCGTTCGCTTTCCTGGAGATCGACCCCGCCTGGGTCGACGTGAACGTCCATCCCGCCAAGCGCGAGGTGCGTTTCCGCGACGAGGCCCGCGTCCGCGGCTTCCTGATCCAGTCCGTCCTCTCGGTGCTGCAGGCTCGAGCGGATGATGGCCTGCCGACCACGACGATCCCGGCCATCACGCCGAACCTCGCCATGCCCGCCAGCACGCCGCTGGCCCCGTCCATCGCTAGTCCTGCCGCCAGCACGGTTCCCGTTCCGCCGTCGACCTACGTCCCGCCCGTATCCGTGCCGCCGCCCGCGGCGCCGGCTTCGAGTGGATCCGTGCGGCTGGGTTGGCGGCTCCTGGCGCGCCTCCGCGAAGAACGCGCGGTGTTCGAGACGCCGACCGGCTTGGCTATCCTGGACCTCGGCGCCGCCCACCAGCGCGTGCTCTACGAGGATATCCTTCGCCAGTTCTCCGAGCGCAAACCCATCAGCCAGCCCTTGCTCGTGCCGTTGAACATCGAGCTCGACCCGTTGCCGGCCGCCGTGCTGAAGGAACGCATGGGCCTGCTGCAGGACGCGGGCTTCGACTTCGAGGAATACGGCCGCAACTTCTGGCGCATCGGTGCGCTGCCGGTCTGGCTGGAGCCGACCGACGCCTTGGGCTTCCTCCGCGACCTCTTGGCCGAGATGGCCCGTCGCGAAGGCGATTTCGGTCGCCCGGCCTTGGCGTATGATGCCTTGGCGCGGATGGCGGTCACCAAGTCTCGCCGCAAGGGGGACGCCTTGGCCGATGGAGAGCTCCAGGAACTCGTGCAGGCCCTCTTCCGCACCGCGCAGCCCGGCACGGACCCGAAAGGCCGCCGGACGTTCGTCGAATGGACTGACGCCGACTTGGGCCGGCGTTTTGGCTGATCAGCGCCGTCCGCCCTTGCGGCGTTGCTTGGTCGGGGCCGGCTTGCCGGTGCGCAGCGCTTCGATCTGGTCGCGTAGCATGGCGGCCTTCTCGAACTGCAGTTCGTCGGCGGCCGCCAGCATCTCCGTCTCGAGGTCCGCGAGCACCCGGGCGACGTCGCGGTCGTCCGTCCCCTCGGCCACCGCGAGCATGGCTTCTTCCTCGTCGACGAGGCTTTCCTCGATCGCGCGGACCGTGCTCTTGGGCGTGATGCCGTGCTTCTCGTTGTAGGCCTGCTGGCGCTTGCGGCGGTCGCCGCAGATCGTCAGGGCCCGCGTCAGGGACTTCGTCATCACATCGGCGTAGAGCAGCACCTTGCCGTCGACGTGACGGGCGGCGCGGCCGGCGGTCTGGATGAGGCTCGTTTCGCTGCGCAGGAAGCCTTCTTTGTCGGCGTCGAGGATGCCGACGAGCGCGACCTCGGGCAGGTCGAGGCCTTCACGGAGCAGGTTGACCCCGACGAGCACGTCGAACTTGCCGGCCCGCAGGCGGCGGAGGATCTCCACGCGCTCGATGGCGTCGATGTCCGAGTGCAGGTATTCCACCTTCAGCCCGTGTTCACGCATGAACTGCGAAAGGTCTTCGGACATCCGCTTCGTGAGCGTCGTCACCAGCGTGCGCCAGCCGAGCCCGGCGACGCGCTTGGCTTCGCCGATGATGTCCTCGACCTGCCCGCGGATCGGCCGGATCTCCATGACGGGGTCGAGGAGCCCGGTGGGGCGGATGACCTGCTCGGCGATGACGCTGGAGACCTTGTATTCGTGCGGCGCGGGCGTCGCCGAAACATAGACCGTCTGGCCGGAGATGGCGTCGAACTCTTCGGGGCGCAACGGGCGGTTCTCCATCGCCGACGGCAGGCGGAACCCGAAGTCGACCAGCTTCTCCTTGCGGGCGCGGTCGCCGTGGTACATCCCGCCGATCTGCGAGACCGACACGTGGCTTTCGTCGATGAAGACCAGCCGGTCGTCCGGGAAGAAGTCGAGCAGGCAGTGTGGGCGTTCCCCCGGGCGGCGACCGGCCATGTGCATCGAGTAGTTCTCGATGCCCGAGCAGAAGCCCGTCTCCCGCAGCATCTCGAGGTCGTGCTCGACGCGCATGCGGATGCGTTGGGCCTCGATCAGGCGGTTGGACTTCTCGAAGAACGCCACGCGTTCCTCGAGTTCGGCCCGGATGGCCTCCGCCGCGCTCTTCACGCGGGCCGCCGAGGTCACGTATTGGTTGGCCGGGTAGAGGTCGAACTTCTCGAGCGTCTTGCCGGGGCGGACGGTGATGGCGTCGAGCTCGCGGATCTGCTCCAGGGTGTCGCCCCAGAACTCCAGCCGGATGGCCGACTCCATGTAGGCCGGCCAGATGTCGATGGTCTCGCCGCGGGCGCGGAAGGTGCAGCGCTCCAGGATGGCGTCGTTGCGCGAGTATTGGTTGGCGACCAGCCGCGTCAGCAGCTCGTCGCGCTTGATGACCAGCCCCTGGCGGAGCGGGATCATCAGCGCGAGGAAGTCCTCGGGCGAGCCGAGGCCATAGATGCAGGACACCGACGCGATCACGATGACGTCGCGGCGGGAGAGCAGGGCGCTGCTGGCGCTAATGCGCAGGCGTTCGATGTCCTCGTTGATGGCCGAGTCCTTCTCGATGAAGGTATCGGTCTGCGGGACGTAGGCCTCGGGCTGGTAGTAGTCGTAGTAGCTGACGAAGTATTCGACCGCGTTCTCGGGGAAGAAGTGCTTGAACTCCGAGTAGAGCTGGGCCGCCAGGGTCTTGTTATGCGAGATGATCAGCGCCGGCCGTTGCTGCTGGGCGATCAGGTTCGCCATCGTGAACGTCTTGCCCGAGCCCGTCACCCCGAGCAGCGTCTGGCGCGCGTGGCCGGCCCGGAGCGAGGCGTCCAACGCCGCGATCGCCGTGGGCTGGTCGCCCATCGGTTGGTAGTCGGAATGCAGGCGGAACTCCATGCCGCTTAGTCGAGCCG
>JBEGRN010000191.1:0-3703 GCA_041180425.1 Verrucomicrobiota bacterium | reverse complement strand
CCGAAGGTGTAGTCGTCCTTGGTGCTCCAGATGGCCCATTGGTCCCAAGCGGTGAAGGCCGCGAGGCCGAGGAGCAACCAGCCCAGCCCGCGCGTGGTGGCGTCGAGCGGGGGCGTCGGGGGCGACTGGGTGGCCGTGGACATCAGAACCGTGGCACGGCCGCCAAGAGCGTCTTGGTGTAGGCGTGTTGCGGGTTGCCGAGGATGTCGGCCGGCACGCCTTGTTCGACGATGCGTCCCTTGGACATCACGAGGATGTGGTCGCTGACGTGTTCGACGACGGCGAGGTCGTGCGCGATGAAGAGATAGGTCAGCCCCAGCTTTTCCTGCAGGTCCTGCAGGAGGTTGACGACCTCCGCCTGCACGGAGACGTCGAGCGCGGAGACGGGTTCGTCGCAGATGATGAGCTCGGGCTGCACCGCGAGGGCGCGGGCGATGCCGATGCGCTGGCGTTGGCCGCCGGAGAACTCGTGCGGGTGGCGGCGGAGGTGTTCGGGCGGCAGCTTGACGTCGCGGAGGAGCTCGGCGCAGCGCTGTTCGCGGTCGGACTTCGACATGCCTGGGAAGTGGATTTCGAGGGGCTCCGAGAGGATGCCCAGCACGTCAGACCGCGGGTTGAGCGAGTTGTACGGGTCCTGGAAGATCATCTGGATCTTCTTGCGCCACGGGAGGAAGGCCGCGTTGCCCAAGCGGCCGATGTCGGCGCCTTCGTAGAGGATCTGGCCCGCGGTCAGCGGGGCGAGCTTGATGATCGCCTTGCCGGTGGTGCTCTTGCCGGAACCCGACTCGCCGACGAGGCCGACGGTCTTGCCGCGCGGAATGGAGAAGGAGATGCCGTCGACGGCCCGCTTAGGCTCGGCGCGCTGGAAGAACCAGTTGGCCCGGCCGGGGTAGTGCACCGACAGGTCGCGGATCTCGAGGAGGGCGGAAGGGGCGGTGCTCACGACTTGGAGAGTTCCTCGCTGAGGGTGGTCAGGCGGCGACGGCGTTGGCCGAGGCGGGGGATGCAGGCGATGAGCCCCTTGGTGTAGGGGTCCGTCGGGTGGTGCATGACATGGTCGGCGGTGCCGCTCTCGACCACGCGCCCGTGGCGCATGACCTGCACGTGGTCGGCGAAGTTGGCGACGATGCCGAAGTTATGCGTGATCATCAGGATGCTCATGCCGCGTTCCTTGCGGAGTCGCCCGAGCAGGTCCATGATCTCCTTCTGGATGGTCACGTCGAGCGCCGTGGTGGGCTCGTCGGCGACGAGGATGCGCGGGTTGCAGGCCAAGGCCATGGCGATCATGGCGCGCTGCTGCATGCCGCCCGACAGTTCATGCGGGTATTGGTTGGCGACCTTGCGCGGGTCGTTGATGTGGACCTCCTCGAGGGCCTGGACCACGGCCGCGTCGACATCGGTCACATCGCGGCGGTGGATGCGGACCGCCTCGCCGATCTGAAAGCCGATCGTGTAGACGGGGTTGAGCGAAGTCCCCGGGTCCTGGAAGACGTAGGCGATCTCCTTGCCGCGGACTTTGGAGATAGCGGCTTCGTCGAGGGTCAGGAGGTCGCGTCCGTCCAGCCAAGCTTGGCCGGTGATGGTGCAGGTGGGTTCGCCCGGGAGGAGGCGGGTGAGGGCCAAGGCCGAGACGGACTTGCCGGAGCCCGATTCGCCGACGACTGCGAGGACTTCGCCTGAACGGAGTTCGAAACTCACGTGGGCCGAGGCCACGGTCTCCTTGCCGCCGGAGCGGAAGGTGACCCCGAGGTCCTGGACTTTCAGGAGGGGAGCGGCGGACATGGACGGGAGGTTAGGCTTTCGGGGTGGGGAGGGGAAGGAAGAACCGCGGTCAGTTCACCCGGTATTTGTCATGCACGACTGACTTGGGCTCGCCTTTCTTTTGGCCCGCGCGGAAGGCGGCCAGCGATTGTTCACGCTCCGCGGGGTCGAGCCAGTAGAGTCCGTACGTCATCGGTTCGTCGCCGCTGCGGACGTCGAAAGCGGCGGGGAATTTCACCCAGTTCCAATGGCCGACGCGGTACCCCGGGACACGCCAGCCGGGGATGAAGTCCGCTTCGTCATGGATGATGTGCTGGATGCGGAAGGAGAGCCGAATCATGTCGTCTTCCTTGGTCGCGACGCGAAAGTCGTCGATGAGCTTCGAGAGCTCCGGGTTGTCGATGCCGGTGATGTTGTTCGTCTGGCGCTTCGGGACGCGGCGGCCATCCGGCAGCTTCTCGAGCGCGTTGTCCGAGTGGTGCGATTCCCAGAAGGCCGGGATGCGGCTGGAGACGCTCCACGCCCAGAAGCAGATGTCATGGTTCTTTTCCATGACCTTACGGTACATGGTGGTGTGTTCGAGGGTTTCCGGGATGTATTCGACCCCGCAACGGCGGGCCGACTCGATGAGCGTGGCCAGCATCTTGCGCCGGTCTGTCGTGTCGAAGGTCAGGCGGAAGGAAAGGCGCCGGCCGGCGGCGTCCATGAGGATGCCGTCGGACCCGACCTGCGTGTAGCCGGCCTTGGCGAAGGCGGCCCGGGCGAGTTCGGGGGAGTAGCGGCGGGCGCGGATCGACGGGTCGGTGTATTGGCCGAGGCCCTCGCTGAACTGGTTGAGGCGCTCGTAGTCGCCGCGGTAGAACCCATCGATGACGCGTTGGAAATCCGTGGCGTGCTGGAGGCCGACGCGGACGTCGCGGTTGTCGAGCCCAGGTTTCTGGGTGTTGATGTAGAGCCCGTAGGGCGGGCGCGGGATGTCGTTGTAGAACTGGACCTTCGTCAGGTAACCCAGCTGGTAGGCCGGCTTCTCGTTGGCGCCATACCAGTAGCGCGGCAGGCCGATGAGCATGAAGTCCAGCTCCCCGGCCATCAGCGATTCGTAGGCGTTGTCCATCTCGCGGATCACCAGGTGCTGGATGGTGTCGGGGTTGAAGCGGTGGCGGTAGAAGCGGCGTTCGTCGGCCCACCAGTGCGGTACGCGCTGTAATGTGACGGAGTGATTGCGGCGGAAGCCGTCGGCCGGGACGTAATAGGGTCCGGTCGTCGGTTGTTGGCGGTCGTTGTAGCGCTTGAGGTAGTCGGGGCCGAAGTCCTTGAAGAACTCGCGCGGCGTCGGCCGCAGGTCGCCCAGCCATTCCAGCTGACGTGGGCGGAGGCGCGGGGCATGGACCGCGATCGTATGGTCGTCGTAGCGCGTGATGCCTCCGAACTCCTTCGAGTAGAAGTCGGCGTACCAGTCCGCGTCCGCCCAGGGGGAGCGGAAGAAGTAGAAGGAGTAGAAGAAGTCGTCGGCCGTGACCGGCTGTCCGTCGGTGAAGCGCGCGTTGGGGTCGAGCTGGAAGTAGGCCGTGAGGCCGTCCTTGGACAGCGCCCAACGGACGGCGATGCCAGGGATGGGTTCGTCGGTGTTGGGGTGCGACGACAGCAGGCCCAGGTCGTTGTTCTCGTAGAGGTCCGCGCGGAAGCCGTTGTTGGCGTTGGCGCCGACGCGCCGCAAGGTCGGCGGCGTGGTGATGATCATCTGGCGCAGGGTGCCGCCACGGATGGCCCGCGGGTCAGCGAACTCCTGCTGCTCCGCACCGTCCTTCCAGTCGAGGTCCTTCGGGAGGTCGGCGGGTTGCGCGAAGTGGAAGAACTCCGGGTGTTGCCGGTAGAACTCGGCGGCGCGGGGGTCGCGGAACGTCTCAGCGTGGGCCGAGGCGAGGGCGAAGCAGCCGGCGAG
>JBEGRN010000190.1:0-3718 GCA_041180425.1 Verrucomicrobiota bacterium | reverse complement strand
TATGGCGACGGCTTCAAGCTCGAAGGCAACGATGGCGTCCATCCGGGTTGGGCGGGCCACGTCATGATGGCCACCGCTTACCTCAAGGCCTTGGGCCTCGACGGCGATCTTGGCAGCGTGGAGGTCGACCTCGCGGCCGGCAGCGTGCAGGCGAAGAATGGCCAAACCGCGAGCCGTCGTCCCGATGGCGCCTACGCCTTGCGCAGCGAGCGCCTCCCTTGCTCGTTCGAGCCGGGCGATGTGGCCAAGGACAGCACCCTCGCGGCCGGCTTGGCTCTCAGCGATTTCCAGGCCCGCTTCAATCGCCTGACGCTTAAGGTCACCGGCGCGACCACTCCGTCGGTGAAGGTCACCTGGGGCGAGCAGTCGAAGGTCTTCGCCGCGGCCGACTTGGCGCGCGGGATCAACCTCGCCGCGGAGTTCCCGCAGGGCCCGACCAAGCCGTCCTTCGACAAGATCTGGAAGGCCGTCGGCGACAAGCAGGCTTACGAGACCAAGCAGATCAAGTCCCTCTTCCACGGCAAGGAAGCGAAGACGGACATGGAAGCCGTCGTGAAGGCCTCGGAAGTCGAGCACGCTAAGCACGTCGCCGCGCTGGCGGCGGCGTATGCGCCGGCCGAGACCATCCTCAAGTTCGAGGCGGTCAAGTAACTGCGCTTAGCGGCGGCGGGCCAGGGCTTGCGTGATGACCACGCAGGCCAAGGCTGCGTTTTCGGCGCGCAGGACCGTTGGTCCGAGCACGACGGGGCGGAAGCCGGCGGCGCGGGCCGCGGCGTATTCGGTAGCCGTCAGGTCGCCTTCCGGGCCGATCAACCAGAGCACCTTCGTCGCCGCCGCAAAGTCCAGTTCCCCGACCGGTTGCGCGTCGAATTCGAGCGAACCCGTCAGGCGAAGTTCGCCGGGCGCGCAGGGCGGCAGGGTGGCGAGCCACGCTTCGAAGCGGGTCGGCAGGGCGATGTGCGCCAGCCAAGGATGACCCGACTGCTTGCACGCCTCGACCGCCTGCTGTTGCCAGCGGGTCGTGCGGGTGCGTGCGCGGTCGGCGTCGAGCTTCACCTCGCAGCGGGCGGTCTCGAGCGGGAGCACCTCGCTGGCGCCGGCTTCGCAGACCCCGCGGACCAAGTCGTCCATCGTGCCGCCTTTGGGCATCCCTTGCGCGACGGTGATGCTCGGGTGGGCGGCTTCGACGGTGCGGGTGCGCGTCACCTCGACCACGGAACCTTCGCCATCGGCCGACTCCAGTTTGCCTTCGAGCAGGTGGCCTTCGCCGTCGAGCAGCACCAATGGGTCGCCACGGCGGGCGCGGAGGCTGCGGACCAAGTGGGCGCTCTCTTCGCCCGACAAGCGGAGGCGGGAGCCGGCGGCGGCCGTGCGCGCTTGCGCGGGGTCGATCCAAGCGCGGAGGGGGCTCATGCCAGTTGCGCCTCCGGGCGATCGTAAGACGGATCCCAATCCTTCCAGACCGGCTCGAAGCCCGCGGCGCGGAGCATCGCGGCGATCTCGGCGGGCGAGCGGCTATCGTCGATGGCGAACTGCTCGAGCGACGCGTCGCGCCCTTCGGAGTAGCCCCCCGGGTTGGTGTGGGAGCCCGCGCTCATGGCGGTGATGCCCAGTTTGCAGACCTGGTCGCGGAACGCCGGGCGCTCGCGCGTACTCAGCGTCAGTTCCAGCTCCCCGTTGAACAGGCGGAACGCGCAGATCGCCTGGACCAAGTCGCGGTCGGTCATCTCCACCTTCGGTTCGATGTCGCCCTCGTGCGGGCGGATGCGCGGGAAGGAGACGCTGAAGCGGCTGCGCCAGTGCTTGCGCTCGAGCCACTGCAGGTGGAGCGCCGTGAAGAAGCACTCGGCCCGCCAATCCTCGAGGCCGAAGAGCGCGCCGAGCCCGATCTTGTGGACCCCGGCGGCGCCCACGCGGTCGGGCGCGTCGAGGCGGTAGAGGAAGTCGGCCTTACGGCCTTTGGGGTGATGCAGGTTGTACGTCTCGCGGTGATACGTCTCCTGGTAGACCAAGACCGCGTTGAGCCCATGGCGGCGGAGCTCGGCGTATTCCTCCGTCTCCAGCGGCTGGACCTCCATGGACAACGACGCGAAGTGCGGGCGGAGCAGGTCGAGGGCCGAGACGAAGAACGGCAGCGCGACCTTGGTGGACTCGCCGGTCAGCAGGAGCAGGTGGTCGAAGCCCAGCTTCTTGAGCGCGCCGGCCTCGACGAGGATCTCGCCGGGGTTGAGCGTGCGGCGGGCGACCTTGTTGCCGGCGGAGAAGCCGCAATACGTGCAGACGTTCTGGCACTCGTTCGAGAGGTAGGCTGGTGCGAACAGCTGCATCGTCCGGCCAAAGCGACGCACCGTCCGCTCTTGGCTGAGCCGGGCCATCTCCTCGAGGTGCGGCGCAGCCGCGGGCGAGATCAGCGCCTGGAAGTCCTGCAAGTCGCAGGCCCCTTGGGCGGCGCGGGCGAGCGCGCGCCGGACGTCACCGTCGGTCTTCGCCTGCACGCCGGCCAGCACGTCATCCCACGGATGGGCGGCATGGACGGCGGCGAACGACATGAAGGAAGTCGGCGGGCAGCCGAACGGACTTAGAGAGAGGCGCTGTAGGCCGCGGCGTCGAGCAACTGGGCGGCTTCGGCCGGGTTCTTCAGCTTCACGCGGATCATCCAAGCGCCGCCATAGGGCTCGCGGTTGACCAGGTCAGGCGTGTCGTTGAGGCCCGTGTTGGCCTCGACGATTTCCGCGGAGACCGGGCAGTAGAGGTCGGAAGCCGCCTTGACGGATTCCACGGTGCCGAAGACCTCGCCGGCGGCGAAGCTCTTGCCCACCTTGGGGAGGTCGACGAACGTCACGTCGCCCAGCGCGGCCTGCGCGTGGTCGGTGATGCCGATGGTGGCGGTGCCGTCCGCTTCGAGGCGGATCCATTCGTGTTCCTTGGTGTAGCGGAGATTGGCGGGGACTTGGCTCATGGTAGGTGATGAAGGCGGAAGGGTTATTTGACGAACGGTTCGACCGAGACCTGCAGCGGCAGGCGCGTGCCGCGGATGTCGACCGTCAGTTCGGACGAGCCCGTGAAGCCGGCGGCGACGAGGGCCGTGCCGATGGGCTTGTTGAGGACCGGCGATAACGTACCCGAAAGCACTTCGCCGACGGCGGTGTCACCCGCGAAGACGATGGCCCCTTGGCGGGCGATGCGGCGGTCGGCGAGGGAGAACATCACCACCGAAGAAGGCGGACCACCTTCGGCTTGGCGGCGGAGCGCTTCGCGGCCGACGAACTGGGCCTTCGTGAATTTCACCGTCCAGCCGAGGCCGGCTTGGATGGGCGAGATCCGCTCGGAGATCTCGTGGCCGTAGAGCGGGTAACCCGCCTCGAGGCGGAGCGAGTCGCGGGCGCCGAGGCCGGCGGGGATGAGCCCGTGCGGTTTGCCGGTGGCGAGGAGCGCGCGGGCGACCTTGGTCGCGGAAGCCGCGGGCAGGTAGATCTCGAAGCCCGCCGAGCCGGTGTAGCCCGTGCGCGAGACCACGCAGCCGGAAGCGCCGGCGACTTCGCCGACGAGGAAGCCGAAGCGTCGGATCGAAGCGAGCGGCAGGGCGGTCGTCAGCGCGAGGATCTGTTCGGCGAGCGGCCCTTGGATGGCGAGCTGGGCCCAGGCGGCGCATTCGTCGAGGACCTCGACCTTGGCGGTGCCGATGAGCGAACGCATCCAGGCGATGTCCTTCTGCGCG
>JBEGRN010000189.1:0-3745 GCA_041180425.1 Verrucomicrobiota bacterium | reverse complement strand
GGGCGCCTCCTTCCGCAACGTCGGCCAGATCAAGGCCCTCTGCGGTTGCGACCTCCTGACCATCGCCCCGAACCTCCTCGACGAGCTCTCCAAGGACTCGGCCGCCGTGCCGAAGGTCCTCGACGAAGCCGCCGCGAAGTCCGAAGGCGAAGCCGCCAAGGCTTGGGGCGAGAAGGAATTCCGCTGGCACCACAACGAGGACGCCATGGCCACCGAGAAGACCGCCGAAGGCATCCGTGCCTTCGCCGTCGACGGCAAGAAGCTCGACGACCTCGTCGCCAAGGCCATCGGCTAAGCCTATACCATGCGCCTCTTGCTGAGCTGGCTGGCCCTCACCGCCGCCTTATGGGCCGCAGGCCCCGAGAAGACGGTCGAGGTCAAGCTGGAGGGTAAGGCCTTGGGCACAAGCACCGGGGCGCTGCACGTCGATCTCCCTGCCAGTTTCACCTACTCGCTCAAAGGTGCCTCCACGCTTGAATCTTGGTCGGCCGACGAACGCGTCTCGCTCAAGATCACGGTGATGCCGATTCCTCCGAAACTCGCACCGAAAACCAAGCAACAACTGGAGGAGGTCCTGCGAGCCGGCACGGAAAAGTTCGTCCCAGAGTCGGTCGAGGGCAAGGCGGTCCCCGTTGTCCTCAATCAGGCGAACGGGCTCGGACTGGCGGCTACCTTCACAGATAAGTCCGAGGTCGGAAAGCCGACCCCCAAGGGCCGCGAACACTACAAGCTCCTCACGAGCGCCTTCGTGCGCGTCGGCGAAGCGTTCGCCATCGCCACCTTGCTGTCGGACGACGCGAGCAGCGCCGACCATAAGGCCGCCTTGAAAGCCATCGAGGGATTGCGGGTGGCCAAATAAAGGCCAAAGCTTCCTGCAAGGCCGGGCCACAAGCCCGGCCTTCTCATTTGCGGCGCAAGCAAGCTACGCCGAACGACACGACCGCGAGCAGCGCGCAGAGATACCCCAGCGGGATCAGGCCGAACGGTTCATGGAGCACCCCGTTCGCATCCAGCGTGGCCGGGGTCGACCTAAAGCCCACGAAACAGAGCGCGGAAAGCAGCGCGCAAACCACCGCCGCGGCGAGATAAGTACGGTGCATGCTCACTTCCGACGCTGCCGGACGGCCTCGAAGAGCACGATTCCCGCCGCCATCGAGACGTTCAGTGAATCGGACAGGCCGGCCTGCGGGATCGAAATCTTCTCGTGGGCCGAGCCCAACATGAAGTCGCTTAAGCCATCCTTCTCCGAACCCAGCAATAAGGCGCTCGGGCCGCGGCAATCGACATCCCAGAAGGTCTTCGTAGCCGCCGGCGACGTCGCGAGGGAACGAATGCCCTTGGCCTGCATCCAGGCGACGGCTTCGGCCGACGAACACACCGCCACGGGCATCGAGAACACGGCCCCTTGCGAGGACCGCACGACATTGGGGTTAAAGAGGTCGGTGATCGGGTCGCAGACGACCAAAGCGTCGCAGCCGGCGGAATCCGCCGTCCGCAGCAAAGCCCCGAGGTTACCGGGCTTCTCGACGGATTCAGCCACCAGTAACAACGGGTTGGCAGACAGTTTCAGGCGTTCCAGCGAGCAATCCCAGGTCTTGGCGATGCCCAGTAGTCCGTCGGGGCCTTCGCGGCCGCTGATCTTCTCAAAAGCGGAGCGGCCGACCTCGCAGCAGTCGATGCCGGCGGAGCGGCAGCCGGAGACGAGCTCAGCGGCTTCGACGCCACGGAAGAGCTCGGGACAGAAATAGACCTCAAGGACCTCGACCTTACGCTCCAACGCCCGGCTTAGTTCGCGAAGGCCCTCGGCGATGAAAAGCCCGCGGGCGGTGCGCTCCGGACGGTCGCGCAGACGGGCGACCGCTTGGATGCGGGGGTTTTGGCGACTCTGGATGACCTCGTCTGGCACGGCGGGATGAAGCAGGATTCCCGACCAAAGGGCAAGGAAAGCCGTCGAGCGGTCCCGGAGGCGGGGTTAAGGCTCGACCTTCCGGGCGGGCAGCAGAGTTTGCTCACATGTCCGAAGAAGAAGCCACCGATGCACCGCAGGGCCGCAAGCCCGACTCCTCCAAGTTCCGCGCCGGCAAGTTCACCTACCACCAAGAGGTCGAAGTCGACATCGCGACCCTGACAAACCTCGGCGACGGCCTCGGCCGCGTCGATGGCTGGGTCGTCTTCGTCCCTGGTGCACTCCCCGGCGAGAAAGTCGTGGCCCGCATCTGGCACAACGCCGCCAACTTCTCCCGCGGCGACCTCGTCCGCGTCATCATCCCCTCGGCCGCCCGCGTCCAGCCGCGTTGCGAGCTCTTCGGCGAATGCGGTGGCTGCCAATACCAGAACATGGCCTACGCGGAACAACTCGTCTGGAAGCGCAAGCAGGTCGCGGAAGTCTACGAACGTCTCGGCGGCCTGACCGTCGAGGTCGAGCCGACCCATCCTTCGCCGAAGCAGTATGGCTACCGTTCGAAGATCACCCCGCACTTCATGACCCCGCGCCGGGCGGACTTTCCGATCGGCTTCCTCGCCGCCGGCACCTCCCGCCGCGTCGTCGACGTGGCCAAGTGCCCGATCGCCACGGACGCGATCAACGCGGCCTACGCCCGCTCGCGCAAGGACATCCGCGGCAACCCCGGCCGCTATGAGCGCGGCGCCACCCTGCTCTTTCGCGACTGCCAGGAAGGCGTCGTCTCCGACCCCCGCCAGACGGTCACGGAACAGGTCGGCCGCGTGAAGATGAAGTTCCTCGCGGGCGAGTTCTTCCAGAACAACCCGTCCGTCCTCGAGGAATTCGTCGGCCATGCCATCCGCCTGGCCAAGGCCTCGGGCGCCAAGCACCTCGTCGACACCTATTGCGGCTCCGGCCTCTTCGCCCTCTCCGGCGCCCGCGAGTTCGAGTCCGTCAACGGCGTCGAAGTCAGCGCCGAAGCTGCCCGCAAGGCCGCCGAGAACGCCACGCTCAACGGCTTCCTCAACTGCCGCTTCATCGCCGGCTCCGCCGAGTCGATCTTCGCCAACGTCCCCGTCCGCGGCCCCGAGACCGCCGTCATCGTCGACCCGCCCCGCCGCGGCTGCGACGAACCGTTCCTCGAGCAGCTGCACGCCTTCAACCCGCGCCGCATCGTCTACATCAGCTGCGCCCCGGACACCCAGGCCCGCGACCTCAAGTACCTCTGCGGACGTGGCTGGAAGGTCATCTCGGCCAAGCCGTTCGACCTCTTCCCCCAGACGCGGCACGTGGAGTGCATCGCAGCCTTGGAAAAGGCCTAAGGCCCGCCGCCAGCAGGCACAAAAAAGGGGCGCCGCGAGGCGCCCCTTCTGCTGTCCGGGACCGGCCGCTTAGGCCTGCGGCTTGGCGGCGTTCTCTTCCTCTTCCTCGGAGCGCTCGACCTTGGAGATGCCGAGCAGCGACTCGCCGTCCTTGAGGCGCATGACGCGGACGCCCTTGGTGTTGCGGCCAGCGGTGCAGCGGATGTCCGACACCTTGGTGCGGATCGACTGTCCGCCCTTGGTGAGGAGCATGACCTCGTCGGCCTCCTGCACGCTGAGGGCGCCGGCGACGCCGACGTCCGTGCTGATGGCGATGACGCCCTTACCGCCGCGGGACTGCTTGCGGTAGATGGGCTCCTTGGTCTCGGGATCGTCGAAGGGCGTGCGCTTGCCGATGCCGTCGATGCCGACGACGAGCAGCGTGCAGGCCGGGTCGACGACTTCCATCGCCTTCACCTGGTCGCCGCTGTCGAGCTTCATG
>JBEGRN010000188.1:0-7127 GCA_041180425.1 Verrucomicrobiota bacterium | reverse complement strand
CGCCACAAGTCCGTCACCGCTTCCGCCTGCGAAGGCGTGATCACCGGCCTCGGCTTCTCCGGCTACCTCCTCGCGGTGGATCACCTCGTCGCTCAGCACCGCCCCGCGGCCAAGCCCAAGGCGAAGGCCAAGCCGGCCGCGAAGAAGAAGGCCAAGAAATAATCATCAGGCCGTCAGAATCACCTCAGTATTTGGGGCTGCCTTTGTCTTTACCTCTCCTCATAAGCGACTAAGTTTATCACGGGACTGGGATATCTCGGTCGGAAAGACGGTTTCGCTTAGGCGAGGCCGTCTTTTTTGTTGTCCACCCAAGCCAAAAGACGTCCGGCGACAGACTCGTAAGCCCGATTGGGACGTGCAGACCCCAAAGCGTGCCGGGCCGCGGGATAGGCACAAAGGTCTGCCAACTGTAGTCCAGCGATGTTGGCAGACTTTGGTCTTACCTCGAGGAGGATGTCCAAGCCATCTTGGCCGACTTGATAGGCACAGACCCACTCGGACAACTGCCGATCTTCACGCTTACCACGAGCCTCCGCGATGAGATGAACCCTTCGAATCGCCCGTGCATGCGCCTGCCTGGTGACCACATCCAATAAACGTCCTAAAGCGAAAGCATAAGGATGCTCCGGCACGGTCGAAGCTGCAGGCTGCCGCTTATGATAACATGCCACCACCAAATCAAACGGCGCATTTCGAACATACTCGGACACCGCCGAGCAAAACGCCTGCCGTTGCTCGGGCTCATGCAGGAAACTGAACGCTCCCGTCTGCTTGCGGATTTCGCGGCTATGCATGACGACGCCTTCATGGCTCCAGAATCGCAATTTTAGATTATTCAGGCCTGCAAGGACACCCGCCTGATACCCATCCCGACGGCACAGCACGACGGCGGGAAGCAACAACGGGAAGCCGGGGTCGAACGGTTGCATCGAATGGTCACCACACTCATCAAGAAAGGCCATGAGCACATCATCCGTTGGCCCATCGCGTCGGGTGGCCCCATTAGCATTCATGACGGATGGATGAACCCAACCCCCACCAACTTCAATCGAGCTGACCTAGTGTTCGCCACCTAAAGTCAACCGCCCCGTTTCACCTGAAATATCTCGGAGGCAGCCAACCTTCGGCTTCCCCTCTCTCGGGCTTTGCCCATAAAGGCTCTATGCCCCGCCTCCTCGCCCTCCTGCTGGCCTGGTTCACCCTCCTGCCAGCGTTCGCCGCACAGCCTAACATCGTCGTCATCTTGGTCGATGACATGGGCTTCTCCGACATCGGGTGCTATGGGTCCGAGATCCCGACGCCGAACCTCGACCGGCTCGCGGCCAACGGCCTGCGCTTCACGCAGTTCTACAACACGGGCCGCTGCTGCCCGACCCGTGCCTCCCTGCTAACCGGGCTCTACTCGCACCAAACGGGCGTCGGGCACATGACGGAGAGCCGTAACGCCCCTGGCTACCAAGGCCACCTCAACGACCGGTGCGCGACCATCGCCGAGGAGCTTAAGCCGGCCGGCTACTTCACCGCGATGAGCGGCAAGTGGCACGTCGGCCAAGAGCATGGCGTAACCCCGGCCAACCGCGGCTTCGACCGCAGCCTCAACGCACCCGCAGGCGGCTTCTACCAAGCGGGCTCCAACCGCGCGAAGCTCTTCCTGGATGGGCAAGCCATCGCCAACGACGACCCACGCCTGCCGAAGGACTGGTACACCACCGACCTCTGGACGACCTACGGGCTGAAGTTCATCGATGAGGCCCGCGCCGCCAAGAAGCCCTTCTTCCTCTACCTCGCGCACAATGCCCCGCACTTCCCCCTGCAGGCCCCCGCCGAGGAGATCGCAAAGTTCCGCGGCAAATACCTCGCCGGCTGGGGTCAACTGCGCACCCAGCGCTTCGCCCGCCAACAGGAACTGGGCCTGCTCGACCCCGCTTGGAAACTGGCCCCGCGGCCGGAGGCGATCAAGGCTTGGAGCGACTACTCCAAGGAAGACAAGGACCGCTTCGACCACTTGATGGCCGTCTACGCCGCCGCGGTGGCGCACATGGACAAGGCCGTCGGCGACCTAGTCGCCGGGCTCAAGGAACGCGGCGAACTGGACAACACCCTGATCCTGTTCCTCAGCGATAACGGCGGTAACGCCGAGTCCGGCATCGCCGGCCGCACCGAAGGCAACCCCGCGAACGCGAAGTCCGAGTGGTATTGCGGCGAGAGCTGGGCCTTCCTGCAGAACACGCCGTTCCGCCGCTACAAGCACTTCAACCACGAGGGCGGCATCGCCACGCCGCTGATCGCGCATTGGCCCAACGGCATCAAGGCGCGCAACGAACTCCGCACGCAGCCTGGCCACCTGATCGACATCCTCCCGACCTGCCTTGAAGTCGCCGGCGCCCCTGCGTTGAAGGAACGCAACGGCGTCGTCGTCTTGCCCCCCGAAGGACGCAGCTTGCTCCCAGCCTTCGCCAACCAGCCCATCGCGCGAGAGGGCCTCTACTGGGAGCACGAAGGCAACGCCGCCGTCCGCGTGGGCGACCTCAAGCTCGTCCGCGCTGGCCGCAACGGTCCTTGGGAACTCTACGACCTCAAGCAAGACCGTACGGAACTCCAGAACCTCGCCGACGCCCAACCCGATAAGGTCAAGGAACTCGCCGCCCGCTGGGAAGCGTGGGCCCTCCGTGCGCAGGTGAAGCCCTACCCCGAGGCCGCCGGCAAAAAGGCCAAGGCCAAGTAAGGCCTCAACCGAAGCGACGCAGGTCGCAGTCGGGACGGATAGGCTGCCCGGCCATGAGATAGGCGGCCATCTCTTCCGCCAAGGTCGGAGCCCAGACGGTACCTCGCGGGCCTAAACCGTTGAAGAGGTGCGTATGGGGTTCGGTCGGATGCGTGCCAAGGAACGGCAAGTTATCGGAAGTGCACGGCCGGACCCCAGCCACATGGGCAGTGACTTCGACTGTGACCTCCTGGCCAAAGTAGCCTCGGAAGCGCTTCAATAGCTTCTCCCGCTGGACCTCCGTCGGAACCTCATCCAGCTGCTCCCAAGCCCAGTTCGTCCCGGTCCGCCAGAGCCCTTGGCCGAGCGGAAGGGCCCAACCCTCGCGGTTGAGGATAAAAGGCTTCTGCGGGGCATCTGAACGCAGGGAAAGGGCCTCCCCCTTGGCGGGCTGCCAAGGCAGGTAGGCAAACGGCCCCCGTTGGGCTGACTTATACCCGTCGCAGTAGACGACCCCTCGGGCCTGGATCGTCCGCCAGAGGACCCCATCAGCCAGGAGCTGGACCTCTGCGGGCTCAAAGTCAGCAACCACCAAGGAGCCATCGGCCTCTAAGCGGGCCCGCTCGTCGGCCAAGAGTTTCTTCAAGTCAACCCAGGCCCCGCGCATGAGCACGCCGCCCAAAGAATCCGTGAGCCCAGCATCGAGTTCACCCTGCCCCGATGTGACGCGCTCGATGAAAGGCGCGTACGCCGGCATGGCCGCGCGCTTCTGCCCCTTCTCCTTCTGTTCGTCGTCGGCGAACATCCGGTAGACCGAGGTTGGACGGAAAACACCCAACTCGGTCAGCCGACGCTCGGCGAAGGCGAATAGTTCCGGGTAGGCCGGGGTCAGCGTGAAACGCCGGCCAGTGAGCGGCGTCATCAGGCCTGCCGCGACCTGCGAAGCCGCGGACTTCCACCCGTTGTCGACCGCCTGCGCGAGCAAAGTGCCCGCCAAGCCTTGGCCCACGATCAAAAAGTCGACCTGCATCCCCCGAAGGAGACGCAGGTCGCGGAAAGGTCAAACTCCCAGCGGAGTTGCCTTAGAAACCGACGGAGTTCTTGGAGCCCGCCTTGGTCACGGTCTCTTCCTTGGCCCAGACGGCCAAACTGGTGCGGACGTCGACCAGCGTGAGTTGGAAGATGTAGGAAGCCTGGCGCGTGCCGCCGGCATTCGCGCGGTCTTCGAGGATCTTGCCCTTGAGGACGAACTCGGCGACAGGAACCTTGGCCCCCGGGGTGGCCACGCGAGCGGCGCTGGCCACGGGATCGCTCTCGAGCAGCTGGATGCGGCCGGCGTTGACGAGCGGCATGGTGATCTTCGAGAGCAGCAGGCTGGTGTCGAAGTTGTTGGTAGTGTCATTGAGGATCTGGCCGAGCTGGAGCACGGGCGGATTCTTCCGGTCAAAGGCCTTGGATTGCACCATCGACTGGAGCATCGCCGAACCAGCGGTGGCGAAGTCCTGGATGTTCACCTTCTCGAGGCTGACGACGAGGTCACGGCCGTTCGGGTCTTTATACGAAGCGGGCGTACCGCAACCGACGATGAGGAGCGCAGAGGCGAGCAACAGGGACTTGTTCATGGGGGAGGAAAGCGTGGGGGTTAGCGGGAAATCAGGCGCAGGCGGCACTCGGCCGACTCGGCTTTCAGGGCCGTGGCGGTGACGGTCTTGATCGCGCCAGGCTCCAAGAGCGTGGGCACCCAGTTATCCTGCCGCTCAGTGACCTGGCCGTTGGCCGAGAGCCACTCGAAGCTGACGTTGATGTTCTGGCCCAGGAAAGCACCGTTACGGAAATCGAACTGCACGACGGCGAAGCCGCCAGGGGTCTTGGACTTTCGGGCGGCGAGCAACTCGATCTTATTGCCGATACGCGTGTCGTTCATCTGGACGACGAACGTGCCATCCGCCTTGGTCGTCACGTAGTTGACCGCGTCCGGAGGCGTCAGGCCACGCTCGACCTTGTCCGCGGTCTTGATGACGGAGGTGCAGCCGACCAACAAGGCGGCGGCAAAAAAGAGAGGCGAGGCTTTCATGGAACGAGAATGGTGCAACGGGCTTGGATGGGGTTATTTTCGGCGGAGGACTTGAGGGTGACAAGCAGAACCCTGCCGGCGGGCAGGACCAAGGTTGCCTCAGGATGGCCGGGGACGGTGAGCTTACCGCCGGCGGACACCTCCCACCGCGCCAAGGAGAAACGGGCCGGCAATCCAGTCCAGTTACGAACGTCCGCCCGGGTCGTCCCCACCGTATAGACCGCCGTACCCACTTGGGTCAGGACCCGGAGCAGATTACCGCCGGAATCATTGCTCCGACGGGCATTTTCCGCGGCGGCCCGATTGAGGGCATAAGCGGCGGCGGCCTTAACCGCCGCGGAGGTGAAAGCCCTCGCCTTCACCGCAGGCAAGGCCGCGGCGAAATGCTTGGCGATGAGCGCGTCGGGACGTGAGGCAGGCGCGACCAACTGGTCCTTCCCTTCCAATTGCAGGCGGAGATTATAATCGCTCCAAGAAGGCCGCAAGGCCGGCAAGGCGATGGATACGTAGGGTAGATTGGTCGAGGTGACGAAGACCGGGATATCCACGCGTTGCTCATACCATTCGGGAGCCAGCCCTGTCTCCATCACCACATAGACGATGCGCGCGGCCGGCACGCCGCTTTCGCATTCCTTGAGGTCGGCCGCGAACGCCGCGCACTGCGGGTTGAGCTGCGTCGCCGCGAGGAGCTCCTTGCGGGCCTTCTCGCGGTCGGAGGCGTCGGCACCGAGGCGGAAGAAGAACATGCCCTGCAGCCAATGGCTGAAGGCGTCGTCATATTTTCCGTCGCGGCTGAGCGTGGCGACATCCTCCTCCACGACGCCCAACGTGAGACGCGTCCGCTCATCGCGCGAGGCCTTCTCCACGTCGTACTTGGCGTCGGCCTTGCCCTTCGTCGGAGCCCGCACGTAGAGCTCTCCGTTGCCAAAGGTCTCCTGCACGAAACGCAAGCGGGCCAGGGCCACGCGCGCCGCGGCCCCCTGCCCTAGTTCAAGTCGGTTCAAGGCCTGGTAGGTGGACGCATACAGGCGATCCTGAGGCTTGGCGCGATAGGCCGAGGAATAATCGTTCGTGAAGGCCGACAACGTCTCGCCGCTGACGGAGAAATCCGGCCGCTCCTCCTCGGCCCGCAGGAGCAACTCCACCTCTTCCAAGACCTTCGCGCTTTCAGCCAACTTGCCTTGGGCCCGCAGCGCCGAAGCCGCTTCCAGCTTCCAGATCAAGGCGTCGTTGGTCGACCCTTCCGCCTGCGCCAACGACACCGTCGCCGCCATTTCGTAGTCGCCGGCCTGATTGGCCTGCCGGACGGTCTGCGCCCGTTGCACATAAGTCGTGCAACCCGTCAGCCAAGCGACGAGCAGGATGGAAAAGGCAGTCCCACTTAGGCCGCCAACGCGAGCCAGCGAGAGCCTAGGTAGAGCCACAGGGGGGTGACCACGGGGCATAGCACCATGGTCAGGACGGAACAGCGGAGGGCGACCTGCACGTCCCCTTGGTACATCTCGACGATGAGGAAGCTGAAGATACCCGCCGGCATGGCGGCTTGGACCATCATGACCTTACGCAAGGCCGGGTCCGGAATGAAACACGCGGCGATGGCCAGCAAGAGGACCGGGATGACGACCCCGCGTACCAAGATGATCCCGAGGCTCACGCGGGGTTCAGCGAAGAAGCGATAGCCCTTCAGGACCTCATGCAGGAAGATGCCCGTCAGGATCGTCCCGACCGGGATGGCGCACTCGCCGACGGCATGGCAGAACTGGGCCGCGAACTTGGCAGGAGCCGTCTCGCCAAGGCCGGCGAAGTTCACGCATAAGGCGGCCACCAGCGCCAGCGGGATGGGCTGGGCGAGGTTCTAAAGGTCCAGACCGCCGCTTCCACGCCGACGTTGTGCACCATGAGAACGCCGACGACATCGCGGTCGAAGAGCGCGGCGGTCACCGGGATGCCGAGGTAGCCGAAATTATTGATGCCGGCCGAATAGCTGAACGTGCGCCGAGCGTTGCCCTCGGGGAAGCGCAGGAGCGCCGAAGCCAGCCGTCCGACCAAGATGCCCCCGACGATCATGCCGAAACCGACGCCGAGGTAGAGCAGCGTCGTGCCGCCCGAATTGATCAGCCGGTTGCCGCAGACGCGGTCGAAGATCATCGCCGGGAAGAAGACCCAGATGACCAGGCGCATGAGCGGCTGGCGCGCCTGCGGACCGACCCAACCGCGCTGGGCGAGGAACCACCCCAAAGCGATCAGCAACGTGAGCCGCGAGATGGCCAGGGCGAGATCGGCGGTGAAGATGTTCATGGACGACCCCGCACCCTCCCACATCGCAGCCAAACCTGAAAGTGAATTCTG
>JBEGRN010000187.1:0-3870 GCA_041180425.1 Verrucomicrobiota bacterium | reverse complement strand
CCCGGAGCGAGGCGTCCAACGCCGCGATCGCCGTGGGCTGGTCGCCCATCGGTTGGTAGTCGGAATGCAGGCGGAACTCCATGCCGCTTAGTCGAGCCGACCGCGCACGAGCCACCCCGCATCGACCTCCGAGAGGTCCCGCACGATGCGGTGGGCCTTCTGCGGCAGCAGGGCTTCGCGGCTGTTCGTGGTCGCCAAGGCGATGGTGATGAAGCCACCAGCGAGGCCAGCCTGGATGCCTGAGAACGAGTCCTCGAACACGAAGGAAGTCGCGGGGTCACCGCCGGCCAAGGCGCAGGCCTTGAGGAAGACCTCAGGGTCGGGCTTGCCGCGCGAGACGTCCTCGCTGCTGATGGCGCCTTGGAAGAATACGCCGAGCCCGAAGAGCTCGAACGCCAGCGCCAAGTTCTCCTTCTGCGTGGAGGTGCCGATGACGCACGGGATGCCTGCCGCCTGGAGGGCGCGGAGCAGTTCGAAGACGCCGGGGAGGACGCGGATATGCCCTTGGCGGGCGACGACGCGGTAGAGCGCTTCCTTGCGGTACGACAGGCGGCGGACCTCCGCCGGGTCGCGCGTCCATTGGAGGATGTCGGGGATGATGAGCTCGTTGCGCTTGCCGAAGCCACGGACGAAGTGGTCGGTGGGCAAGGGGAGCTTCTCCTCTGCTGCCAACTGCTCCCAGGAACGTTCATGGGCGACCGCGGAGTCGACGACGACCCCATCCCAATCAAACACGGCGACGGTGCGGCCCATGGCTCAGTGCTTGTCCCAGGCGAGGGTGACCTTGACCGGACGGTGCTCCCACACGTTGAGCGGCTCGAAGATCTGGCCGGGAGCGAGGATGTTGTTCGGGTCGAGGGCACGCTTCACGGCCAGCATCGCGCCGATCTCGGCCGGGGAGTGCTGGAGGCGGAGGAACGGCGACTTGGCGATGCCGATGCCGTGTTCGCCCGTGATGGCGCCGCCCAGCGCCACGACCTTCTGCATGACCTCGTAGATCGCCTGCTCCGCCTTGCGGCAGTGCTCCGGGTTGTCGCGGTCGTACATGATGTGCACGTGGAAGTTGCCGTCGGCGGCATGGCCGAAGGTCGGCGTCGCCAGGCCCACGCGGTCGCGGACCTCTCGGGTGTAGCGGATGAGCTCCACGTAGCTGCGGAACGGCACCACGATGTCCTCGTTCAGCTTCGCATTGCCGAGGGCATACATCGCCTGCGAGCAGGTGCGGCGGATGTCCCAGAGCGCTTCGGCCTCGGCTTCGACATCGGTCTCGCGGAAGGCCACGGCGTACTTCGCGATCCAGGCGCGCACCTTCTCGGCGTCCTCGGCGAGGGCGGCGGGATGGCCGTCGATCTCGACGAGCAGGATGGCGTGGGTGGCTTCGACGCCGTGCAGCTCGGCGGTGGAGAAGACGCGGCTGCCGCGGCGCTTCTCGGCGGCCTCGACGGTCTGCGTGTCGAGGAACTCGAAGACCGCCGGGTTGACGCGTGCGCCCATCAGGGCGGCGGCGGCCTCGAGCGCGCCTTCGTCGGTCCGGCAGGCCAGCAGGAAGGTCCGGCGCGCCTTGGGCTTGTTGACGAGTTTTAGGGTGGCCTTGGTGATGACCCCGAGCGTGCCTTCGGAGCCGATCCAGAGGTCGCGCAGGTTGAGCCCGCTGACGAACTTGCGCAGCGGGGCGCCCCAGGTGACCTTCTCGCCGGTGGGCAGGAAGCCTTCGAGGGCGTAGACGTGGTCGCGGACGACGCCGTATTTGGCCGCGCGGAGACCGCCGGCGTTCGTGGCGATGTTGCCGCCGATGCTGCAGTGCTTGAGCGATGAAGGGTCCGGCGGGAAGAAGAGGCCGTGTGCGGCGGCGAGCTCGTTGATGCGCGCCGTGATGGCGCCGGGCTGGACCGTCGCCATCGCCGAAATCGGGTCGATCTCGATCTTGTCCCAGTGGTCGAGGTGGATGACCCAGCCGCCGCGGATCGGCGAGCTGGCGCCGGTGTTGCCGGTGCCGCGGCCACGCACGGTCACGGGCACCTGGTGTTCGTTGGCGAGCTTCAGCACGACGCCGATGTCGTCTTCCACGTCCGGGCGGATGACCGCCTCAGGCATGAAGGACAGGCGCATGTTGTCGAAGGAAGCCGCGAAGCACGTGGCCTCGTCGGTCTTGACCTTGCCGGCGCCCAGGCGGGCGAGCAGCGCCTGCGTGGCGGCGGGATGGGTGCGTACGGGAGTCGTCACGCCCCCCAGCAAACAGGCTTAGGCGATTTCCGCAAGCCACGCCGTGGCCTCGGCGTCGGACGGCATGCGCCAATCCCCGCGGGGCGAGAGGGCGACGGAGCCGACCTTGGGGCCGTCGGGCATCACCGAGCGCTTGTACTGCTGGCTGAAGAAGCGGGTGAGGAACGTGCGGAGCCAGTGGCGGATCTCCGTGTGGTCGTACTTGCCCGTGAAGGCGTGTTCGGCCAGCCAGAGGACCTTGGCGGGGCGGAAGCCGTTGCGGACGACGTGGTAGAGGAAGAAGTCGTGGAGTTCGTAGGGCCCGACGAGCATCTCCGTCTGCTGGGCGATCTCGCCGTCGCCGCCCGGAGGCAGGAGCTCGGGGCTGACTGGGGTCGCCACGATGTCCTCCAGCAAGGCGCGTTCATGGCCGACGTGGCGGGCGTGCGCGGCCCAGGAGACCAGGTGGCGGACCAGCGTCTTGGGGACGCCGATGTTCACGTGGTACATCGAGATGTGGTCGGCGTTGAACGTGCACCAGCCGAGCGCGGCCTCGGACAGGTCGCCGGTGCCGACGACGAAGCCGCCGGCTTGGTTGGCGACGTCCATGAGCACTTGGGTGCGTTCGCGGGCCTGCGCGTTCTCGAAGGTGACGTCGTGCTTGCCCGGCGGGTGCTGGATGTCGGCCAAGTGCTGCTCCACGGCGGTGCCGATGGGGATCTCGCGCGCGGTGACGCCCAGCGCTTCCATCAACTTGAGCGCGTTCATGCGCGTGCGGACGGTCGTGCCCGGGCCCGGCATGGTCACGCCGATGATGCCCTTGCGGTCCAAGCCGAGGCGGCCGAAGGCTTCGAGCAGCACCAGCAAGGCCAGGGTCGAATCGAGGCCGCCGGAAACGCCGATGACGACGTGGCGGGCGCCCGTGTGCCGGAGGCGGCGGGCGAGGCCCGTCGACTGGATGGCGAAGATCTCCTGGCTATGCTCGTCGCGGCGATGCGCGTCGGCGGGCACGAAGGGGTGCTGGCTGAAGCGGCGGCGCAGCTTGGGCGTGGTGCCGACCGGGTGGCCGAGCTCGAACGTGCGGACGCGCGGCTGGTAGGTGGAGGGCGCGCCGAAGAACGTGCTGTTGCGGCGGCGTTCGGCCTGCAGCTTGTCGACGTCGATCTGCGAGACGAGCAACGACAGCTCGAAGCGGAAACGTTCGGATTCCCCGAGCACGACGCCGTTCTCGGAGATGAGGCCGTGGCCGCTGTAGACGATGTCGGTGCTGGATTCGCCGGCACCGGCCGCGGCGTAGACGTAGGCGGCGAGGCAGCGGGCCGACTGGGCGCGCACGAGGTCGCGGCGGTAGGCGGCCTTGGTCAGGAGCTCGTCGCTGGCCGAGAGGTTGCAGAGCAGGGTGGCCCCGGCGAGGGCTTGGGCGCCGCTCGGCGGCTCGACGGCCCAGAGGTCTTCGCAGATCTCGATGCCGACCACGCAATCGGGGAGGTCCGACGCCTGGAAGAGCAGGTCGGTGCCGAAGGGGACGGTCTGGCCGAGGAGTTCGATTTCCTTGACCGGGGCGACGCGCGCCGAGGCGAACCAGCGTTGTTCGTAGAACTCGCCGGTGTTCGGCAGGTGGGTCTTGGGGACGACGCCGAGGATCTTGCCGCGGGAGAGGAAGGCGGC
>JBEGRN010000186.1:0-3897 GCA_041180425.1 Verrucomicrobiota bacterium | reverse complement strand
CCCCTGCGACCCCATGACCCTCGTCGAAGTCCAAATCTTCATCGCCTTCCACCCTGCCGTCTCCGCGGTCTGTGCCGGGGCCGTCGGCGCCTGCATCGGGAGCTTCCTCAACGTCTGCATCCATCGCCTGCCGAAGGATGAATCCATCGTCACGCCGGCTTCCCGTTGCGCCTGTGGGCAGCCGATTCCCTGGTGGCTGAACCTACCGCTGCTCGGTTGGCTCTCCCTGCGCGGCAAAGCCCGTTGTTGCGGCGCCTCCATTTCCATCCGCTACCCGATCGTCGAACTCCTCACGGCAGTGCTCTTCGCGGTGGCCATCCTCACGCTGCCGCCGCTCAAGGCGGCCATCGCCGCGGTCTTCCTGCCCCTGCTCATCGTCTTGGCAGGCTGCGACCTCGACGACATGATGGTCCCCGACGCGCCCAACCTCGCGCTCGTCGGGCTGGGCCTGCTGTTTTCGATCTTGGTCCCCTCGCTGCACGGGGAAACCGGCGCGACGCTCGCCGTGATCAACCGCCTCCATGCCGCCGGCGACTCGTTGATCGGCATCGCGGTCGGCACGGCCTTGGTCTGGTGGATCCGGACCATCGGCAGCATCCTCATGGGCCAAGAAGCGATGGGTGAGGCCGACATCATCCTCTGCGCGGGCGTCGGGGCCTTCTGCGGCTGGCAAGGGGCGGTCTTCTGCCTGTTCGGCGGGGCCGTCATCGGAGTCCTCCTGAAATTCCCGATGGTTCTCGCGGTTTTCACCAAAAAGGAGACCGACAGCCATGTCCCGTTCGTGCCCAGCCTGGCGATTGCCGGGGCGATTTGGTTCTTTCGCGGCCCCGAACTGGTCCAAGCCTGGCATCTCTGGGTGACCGGCTGAGGTTTCTGGCTTGTCACCCCCTCCCCCCCTCTCCCAAATAAACCCACCCCCAACCATGAAGCAGCTCGCCCTTGCCACCCTCATCGCCTCCGCCGGTCTGGTCGGATGCAATACCTACGACACCCCGAACCACGGTAAGGCGGTCTCCCTCGAGCCTAGCCACAATTTCCTCGGCATCATCCGCACCGAGCCCGGCTCCTACTCGGCGAACAACAACGCCACGGTCCGCGTCAGCACCAACGAGCTCTACAGCCGCCGCACCTCCTCGGGCGACCGCATCGTGCTCCTCTGGGGCGCGATCACGATCACCGACTACTAAACCTCACAAGAGGCCTTGCAGAAGCCCCGGAAACGGGGCTTCTTCGTTTCTAGGCAAAATGCACGACCCTGGCCGCAACGTCGCCCGACACCTCCGCGCCGCCGCCACCCAGACGCCGGACCTGACGGCTACGCTTTCCCCCCTGTCGGTCAGTCCGACTGGCCGGGTGGTCCACGCGCCGTGTTCCTTCCACCAGCTGGACCAAGCCAGCGATGCCGCGGCCCGGCTCTTCCACGCCCAGGGCATCACCCAAGGGACGCGAGTCCTCCTGGCTGTCCGCCCCGGCCACGACCTCATCGTCTGCATGTTCGGGCTGCTGAAGCTCGGTGCCGTCCCAGTCGCGATCGACCCAGGCATGGGGCTGCGGAACTACCTGCACTGCGTTCGCCATGCCCGCCCAACGGCCTTGGTCGCCATCCGCCCAGCCTACTGGCTGAGCCTCTTGCCGCTCGCGGCCTTCGATAGCCTCGAACACCGCGTGACGGTCGGCGGACGCCGCTGGCGCCAACAGCTGGCCCAAAGCACTTCGCCTGAGCCCAGGCCGCTGACGGCCTTGGCGGCGGACGCGCCGGCGGCGATCTTGTTCACCTCGGGCTCGACGGGCGCCCCCAAGGGCGTCGCCTACACGCACGGGATGTTCGACGCGCAGATCGAGTTGGTCCGCCAGACGTACGGCATCCGCCCCGGCGAAGTGGATATGCCGATGCTGCCGGTGTTCGCGCTCTTCAATCCCGCGCTCGGGATGACGACGGTGACGCCGATGCTCGACCCGACGAAGCCGGCCTCCGCCGACCCGGCCCCCATCGTGGCGGCGCTCATCTCGGAGCGGGTGACGAACTCCTTCGGCTCACCGGCCATCTGGGCGCGCATCGCGGACCACTGCGCCAGCCACCGCCTCACCCTACCCCACCTGCGGCGCGTGCTCATCGCGGGTGCGCCGGTGCCCGACGGCCTGCTGGCGCAGCTGCAGCGCCTCGCCCCACAAGCGCAGATCCATACGCCCTACGGCGCGACGGAATGCCTGCCGGTCAGCACCATCGAAGCCACCGAACTGCTGTCCACGCATCGCGAGCAGGCCCATCGTGGCGGAGGGACCTGCGTGGGCCGCGCCGTCGCCGGCGTGGAAATCCGCATCATCCGCGAGACCGACGGGCCGCTGGGTTCCTTGGCGGAGACGACGCCCTGCGCCCCTGGCGAGGTCGGCGAAATCATCGCCACCGGACCGAGCGTGACGCGGGCCTACGATGGCCTGCCGGCCGCGACGGCTTTGGCGAAGATCCCCGACGGCGACCGCGTCTGGCACCGCATGGGCGACCTCGGATGCATCGGTCCCGACGGCTTGCTGCGCTTCTTCGGCCGCCGCGCGGAGAAGGTCCGCACGGCGCAAGGCGACCTGTACACCGAAGCGCTGGAGCCCGCTTTCCGCGCCCACCCCAAGGTCGCACGTTGCGCACTGATCGGCCTAGGCAAACAGGCGCCGAAGGTGGCCGCGCTCGTCGTGGAGCCCAAGGAAGGCCACTTCCCCGCCAACACCGGCGAACGCGAAACATTCATCGCGTCGCTCCGCGCCCAAGCGACGGGCCACCCGCAGGCCGCCGCCATCCAGCACGTCTTCTTCCAGCGGAAGCTGCCCGTCGACGTCCGCCACAACGCCAAGATCCACCGCCTGCAGCTGTCCAAGGAATGGACGGCGCGCACCCGCCTATGAGCACGCCCACCGTCCTCGTCACCGGCGGCAACGGCTTCCTCGGCCGGGCCGTGGTCGAACGTTGCCTCGCCCGCGGCTACGCCGTGCGCGTCTACGGCCGCTCGGACTTGGCCGCCGACCTCGCCCCGCGCGTGGCGTTCCATCGCGGTGACTTAGCGGATGCCGCCGCGTTGACGGCCGCCGTGCAAGGATGCGACTACGTCTTCCACGTCGCCGCCAAGGCCGGCGTCTGGGGCGCGTGGGAGGACTACGTCCGCAGCAACATCACCGGCACCGAGACGGTCGTGCAGGCCTGCCGCGCGCATGGCGTGCGAGCCCTGGTCTACACCAGCACGCCGAGCGTGGTCTTCAACGGCGAGTCCTTCCGCGGGGCGGACGAGTCACTCCCTTACGGCCAGGATTTCCTCTGCGCCTACGCCGAGACCAAGGCCACCGCCGAGCGCCGCGCCCTCGAAGCCGCCTCGGACACGCTGAAGGTCTGCGCACTCCGTCCGCACCTGATCTGGGGTCCGGGCGACCATCACCTCTTCCCGCGCGTCCTAGAGCGCGCCCGTGCCGGCAAGCTCCGCATCGTCGGCGACGGCACCAACCGCGTGGACGTCACGCACGTCGACACCGCGGCTGATGCCCACCTCGGGGCGCTCGACGCGCTCCTCGCCGGCCGCGCCAACGGCAAGGCCTACTTCCTCTCGCAAGGCGAGCCCGTGAACCTCTGGGCATTCATCAACCGCCTCGTCGTCGGGGCCGGGCTACCGCCCGTCACGAAGCAGATCCCGCTGCGGCGCGCGTATGCCCTGGGCGCGATCATGGAAGCCCTCTGGACGATCCTGCCGCTGAAGGGCGAACCACCGATGACGCGCTTCGTCGCCGTCGAACTAGCCAAGGACCACTGGTTCGACGTCACCGCCGCCCAGCGCGACCTCGGCCTCAAGCCCGCCGTCGACACCTGGACCGAACTCGATCGCCTCGCGGCGACGTTCCGAGAAAAGCGCTAAGCGCACG
>JBEGRN010000185.1:0-3908 GCA_041180425.1 Verrucomicrobiota bacterium | reverse complement strand
TCATCGGTGTCCTCGACGAGGCCGAGGTTATTGACCTGCGGGAAGATGACGGCGGCGACCTTGCCGCCGAGCGCGGCGACGCGGGCCCGGATGGCGGCGCCGCGGATGCGGCCGGTTTCTTCTTCCGGCGCGAGGAACTCGAGCTTCACCGACGTCTCGGCGCAATGGGTGCGGAGGACTTCGAGGTCACCCGGGAAGAGGTTGGCCGCGACGAGGACGGTGTCGGCCTCGGACATGCGGACGGCGCAGACGGCGGCTTCGAAGAGCGCGCTGGCGCGGTCGTAGAGGGAGGAGTTGACGGCTTCGAAGCCGGTCAGCTGGGCGAGCGTCGACTGGTAGATCCAGTGCGTGATGAGCGTACCCTGGGAGCGTTCCGGCTGGTAGGGCGTGTACGACGTCGTGAGGTTGCGGATCGAGCAGACGTGGCCGACGATTTCGTGCGTCTGGTAGACCTGCAGGCCGTCGCCGAGGAAGCCGGTCTTGGCGTCGTTGCGCTGCGAGAGCGCGAGCATGCGGTCCGCGAGCGCGGCGTATTCGAGCTCGTCCGGCAGGTTCAGCTGTCCGGGGAACTTCACGTCGTCCGCGATGTGGCGGTACATGTCGCTGAACTTCGCCGAGCCGACGGCTTGGAACATCGCTTGGATGTCCGCCTCGCTCGCCGGGATGTAGTGCCGGGAGAGTTCGCGCGAGATTTTGGAAGGATCGTAGGGCAGTTGGGCCATGAGAGAGTGGGTGTGTTTTTGAAGCGGGGAGACGCCCTCGCAACCGTCCACCTTGGAGGGGTGGGGGTATTAGCGGAAGATGGTTTTCCCATTAGGCGAAGTCACCCCGCTTCGGGGCATGTGAATAAGTCGTCATGGGCGTTTGCCTTCATTAGCCGCAGGTTTACGGTCGATTTCATGACGCGCCAGCAACGAGCCGATTATGTCGCCCGCGAACTGGCGAAGCTCTATCCGACCACCCCGATCCCGTTGGACCACACGGACGCGTTCACGCTCTTGGTCGCGGTCGTGCTGTCGGCCCAATGCACGGACAAGAAGGTGAACGAAGTGACGCCGGCGTTGTTCGCGGTCGCCGGGACGCCGGCGCGGATGGCGGCCATGCCGGTGGAGAAGGTCTTGGGTCTGATCCGTCAGCTAGGCCTCGCCCCGCAGAAGTCCAAGGCGCTCGTGGGATTGGCCCAATTGATCATGACGAAGCACGGTGGGCAGGTCCCCCGGACCTTCGCGGAACTCGAGGAGCTACCCGGCGTCGGACACAAGACCGCGTCGGTCGTGATGGCCCAGGCCTTTGGCGTGCCGGCCTTCCCGGTCGACACGCATATCCACCGCCTCGCTAAGCGCTGGAAGCTCAGTCCGGGGAAATCGGTCGAACAGGTCGAACGCGACCTCAAGAAAGTCTTCCCCGAAGACGCCTGGAACCAACTCCATCTCCGCATCATCTTCTACGGCCGCGAGCATTGCACGGCACGCGGCTGCGATGGGAAGACGTGTGGGATATGTGTGGAGTTGGGTAGGAAAGCGTAGGGGGTGGGGACGGAGTGCAGATTACAGAGTACGGATTACGGAGTACGGAGTTCGGCTCGCTAGGGTGGCAGGTCGCGAGCGGCGACCTCCGGCTCATCACCATGATCTGTCTTCTGCTTCCTGTAGTGGATTAGCCCGCCGATGAGTCGTCCGACTCTCGCTGCCTGCTCCAGTAACCTTGCCGCGTCTTCGTCAGTCAACAGCTTAACGGACTGACAGACTTCAATCTGGGTTTCCAATTCGCACAGCGAACCTCGAGCGATGTAAAGGAAGCGCAGCGAATCCTTGTTCGAACCTCTGCCGTTTCCTTCGGCAATGTTGGACGGAATGGAAATGGCAGCCCGTCTTAATTGGTCGGCTAACCCACGATCGATCAGGTGCCGCTGCTTGAAGCACATTTCATAGGTAAGCCCTGCGAGGGTTTTGGCCTCTTGCCAGGCCAGCAAGCGACGATGGCCAGGCCCTTCGGTCTGTTTCTCCATCTCGCCTGATGTGTCGAGTGTCCTGGACTACAGCGATGCCTTAGGAACCTTAGGCTGTCCTTGGGGGAGACGGCTTAGGAGATAGCGGCACAACCTAAGCACATCCCTTTCTGCTGCCTTTGCCTCTATTCCGTAATCGGTACTCCGTACTCTGAACTCTTACCGTACCAACGCCTCATGCCTCGCCCGGAACTCGTCCGACCACGGGGCGGGCTGGTGCGTGACGCCGTCCATGCGGCAGACGGTCCGCGAAGCCTTGGCGAAGAGGGTGAGGCTGTCTTCGCTGCGGAATTCGAAATCAATAGTGAGGCCGGCGGCGCGCACCTTGCGGACGGAGAGGTGAAGCTTCACCGTGCACTCCGGGCGGATCGGGAGGAGGTAGCTCAGCTCGAGGTTGCGGACCACGACGTAGACGTCGGGCGCGATGGCCGGGTCGAGCGTGTCCTTACCCATCGTCGCCACGAAGAAGGTCTTCTGCGCGCGCTCCATCAGCAACACGTAGTGCGAGTGGTGCAGGATGCCCAGCCCATCGGTCTGGTCGAACCAGGTCTTCATCGAGACCACGAAAGTCTTGTCGGGCTGGAGTCCGTCGGCGGGCATGGGCGCAACCTTGGCGGGAAGCGTCCCGACTGCAAGCAACCACCCGCGAAAGGGGGCTGGAGGGTGGTGACTTGCAGTCGATCGGAGCTTTGGCTTGGTTTTGGCCCCGTAGGCCTTAATCCAGAGGCAGGATGTTCCTGTACGGTTCCTATAAGTTCTTCCCCAAGCGGGTGGCCTGCAAGAACGCCTGGTGCACCTGCTGTGAAGACGCGACCTTGGCCGTGGGCACGCGTCGCCTCCGCTTCTTGCACGTGTTCTTCATTCCCGTTCTGCCGCTCGGTACCGTGACGGATTGGACCTGCCGCGTGTGCGGGCGCGACATCGACGCCCGTCGGCCGGTCGGTTCCGTGGTCGCTGGGTGCGGCATCTGGGCGGGGGCGTTGCTGGTCTTCCTCGGCCTGATACCTCTTTTGGTGGCCGTCTTGACCAGGAGGCGTCCGTCGACTCAGGGTGTCTGGCCGCTTTTGTTGGGTTTGGGCATACCGATGATGGTGGGCTTCTCTTGGATTCGTCGGCGGGCCCAACGAGGTTATGAGGCGACGGTCAAGGCCATCGAGCCGTTGAACGGCGAGAGCTGTCCCCTCTGCGGTGGTCCCGTTTCAGACCCAGCCAAGCCCCGTTGCGCAACCTGCGACCTCGCCATTGTCCGGCCGCGGGCGTGACTCTTCTGCCATGATCATTTTCGGCCTCACCCCGTTCTTCCGCCGTCGCGTCGCCTGCAAGGCGGCCCACTGTACGGTCTGCCAAGAACCTCGGGTCGCGGTCGGGATGCGTTCCCTGGTTTGCCTGCACCTCTTCTACATTCCCTTGATGCCGGCGGGCCTGTTCGTCGACTGGGTCTGCTGGACTTGCGGCCAGGAGGTCGATGCGGAACGTCCGGTCCGCGCTGAATGGTCGGTGCGTGTGTTCACCGTCGGCTCGCTCTTTCTTTGGGCCGGACTGGTGGGCATCGGTGGTTTCTGGGCGAAGCCGGGCGGTCCTTCCCCGTATCCTGCATTGATCATCGGGTGCGTTGTCGTGGCCGCGCTGGTCGCTTATTGGCGGCGGGCGCAGCGGCGTAGGGATGAGGAAGACGCCGCCACGGTCGAGGCCTTGCCCGGGGAGCGCTGTCCGCTTTGCGATCAGGCCGTGCTCTTGCCCGGCAAGCCGCGCTGTCAGGCCTGCGGCGTGGACATCCTCACGGGTGACTTGGCTAAGCCACCGTGCGCTTAGCGCTTTTCTCGGAACGTCGCCGCGAGGCGATCGAGTTCGGTCCAGGTGTCGACGGCGGGCTTGAGGCCGAGGTCGCGCTGGGCGGCGG
>JBEGRN010000184.1:0-3909 GCA_041180425.1 Verrucomicrobiota bacterium | reverse complement strand
GGAACCTTCGCCTTCGGAGCAGCAACCGCCACCACCGCCGCCGCCACAGCAGCCGCCCGCTTGGTGCGGATGGCCATGGGCGAGTTCGGTGAGTTCGGCCGCGCGCACGGAGACGACCTTGACGTCGAAGGTCAGCGTCTTGCCGGCGAGCTCATGGTTGCCGTCGAGGACGGCTTCCTGGGCGTCGACGTGGCGGATGACGAGCACGCGCATCCCGAGGTTCGTTTCGGCGTGGAAACGCATGCCGACTTCGACCTTGTTGCCGCCGAAGCGATCGAGGGGGACGCGCTGGATCAGCTTGTCGCTGTATTCGCCGTACGCATCGGCCGGCTGCACGACGACGACCTTGGTGTCGCCGGCGGTGAGGCCTTCGAGGCCTTGCTCCAAGCCCGGGATGATGTTGCTGGCGCCGTGGAGGTATTCCATCGGGCCATGGCCGGCGGAGGTGTCGAGGACGTTGCCCTTGTCGTCCTTCAGGGTGTATTCGATGCCGACGACGGTTTCTTTGGAGACGCGCATGTGGGTGGAAAGAGGTCGGTAAAGTATCTGGCTCGCGGGCGGAGGCAAGGGGAACCCGCCGTTTTCCGCGGCCTCGCTGGCCCGCCGTCATCTAAACCTTGACCCTCGGAACGGGCTTCGCTTGCTTCTCCGTCCTGCTGTGTGGGGCCGTAGCTCAGTTGGTAGAGCGCGTCGTTCGCAATGACGAGGCCGTGAGTTCGAACCTCATCGGCTCCACCAGCAGGGTTCGTCTTTAGGCGGCCGGCGGCTCTTCGCCCGGCAGTTCCTTGTTCCGGCGCGGGCGCTTCACTTCCGGCAGCGACTCGTGCGCGGTGATGTCGATCGTGACGCCGTCGGCGACCTGGCGTTCGGCCTTCAGCTTCTCGCCTTCGGTGAGGAGCTTCTCGGCGTTGTTGAAGACGCGCGAACGCAGGGTCTCCAAGGTGGCGTTGTATTCCTTCACGGCCTTGTTCAGGCCGCTGCCGGCGTCGGCGAAGTGCTCGCTGGCGAGGCGGACGCCGTCCTGCAGCTTCTCCGCGATCTCGATGACCTTTTCGGCGCGCTGCTCGACTTCCACGCGGTCCCAGGAATGGGCGATGGTGCGCAGGACCGAGAGCAGCGTGACCGGCGTGGCGATGATGACCTTCTCGCCCCAGGCGTTCTCGATGAGCATCGGGTCGAGCTGCAGCGCCGTGCTGAAGAGGGCCTCGTTGGGCAGGAAGAGGATGACGAACTCCGGCGAGGGCTTGTACTGGTTCCAGTATTCCTTGGCGCCGAGCTTGCGCGCGTGGTCGGCGAGCTTCGCCGCGAACTCCGCGAGGAGGCGGCTGCGCTCGGCTTCCGTGGTGGCGTGGCTGGCTTCGATGTAGGTCTTCGTCGGGGCCTTGGCGTCGACGACGATCTTCCGGCCGCCTGGCAGCGAGATCACCATGTCGGGGCGGAGGTTGCCCTGCTCGCCGGCCGTCGAGCTCTGGGTCTCGAAGTCGACGTGCTCCTTCATGCCGGTGAGCTCCGCCACGCGGGCCAGCTGCAGTTCGCCCCAGCTGCCTTGCTGGTTGGTCGACGTCATCGCGGCGGCGAGCTTGCGGGCCTCGGCGGCGACCTTTTCGGACTGCTCGTTGCTGGTCTTGAGCGAGCCCTTGAGCTCGTTGTTGGTGCGCGTGAGCTCGTCGAGCTGGCTCTTGAAGGGCGCGAACTTCTGCTCGGCCATGCCGATGAACTGCTCGCGGTTGGAGGTGAGCTGGCTTTGGGCGGCGTTCGCGAAGGCCTCGCGCATCCGGGTCTCCGTTTCCGCCAAGGCCTTGGCGTAGCGTGCCTCCGCTTCGGCGAGGGACTTCTGCTGGTCGGCGCGGAGCTGCTCGGTGGCCTGCTCGTAGGAGGCCTTGAGGTCCCCGAGCTGGCGCGCGTGCCGGGCTTCGGCCTCGGTCAGCTGCTTGCGTTGGTCCTCGCGGAGCTGCGTCAGCGCGCGGTCATGCGCGGCGCGGTCTTCGGTCAATTGCGTCTGCGCGGCCTGCTTGGCGGCGTCGGCGCCGGCGACCCGGCTCAAGGCATCGGTTTTCGCCGCGCGTTCGCGTTCGGTCGTGGCTTGGGCCGTGGCGAGCTGCTGGCGGACTTCGTCGAGCAGGACGGCCGTGCCGGCGTCGGCCCCGGCGGCGTCCGGGTGCTTCCGGAAGAAAGCGAGGTAGGCCACGAGGCCAAGGACGGCGAGGAGCAGGGCGGCGATCAGGTAATCCATAGGTCAGGAAAGGCTACTCTACCCGCGGCGGCGCGCTCCGCAACCCCATCACCGCGGGTCGCTGTCGATGGCCATCGCGTTCCCGACGTTCCAAGCGGCTTCGTAGGCGGCGACGTAATCGGCGGAGGACCAAGCGGGTTCCGCCGGTTCGCCCCCCAGGCCCGCGAGGAAGCCGTAGCGGATCCCGTGCGCGATCCGGCGCCGGCGAGGGTTGAGGCGCTTGGTCACCCATTGGTCGGCTTGGAGGGTGCGTTCGTTGGGTTCGGTCGAGAAGACGGAGCGGCCGACCTGCCACGCGACGATCGAGGCGTGGAGGAGGTCCGAGATGCCGCGGTTCTGGAGGAAGGGACAGGGGCCGCCGGCCTTGCCTTGCTCGATGTGCTTGCGGATCTCCAAGGCTAAGGCGACCTGCCAGCGCTCTTCCATCGTCAGGAGGCCGAAATCGAACTCAGGGTCATCGGCGGCGGCATCCTTCAATTCCGCCCGCGCATAGGCCCGCCATTTGGCCAACCAAGCGTCCCAAGCCTCCGTGCCGCGTCGCGGGGGCTTGCCTAGCCATTCGGGGATGTCTTCGCGCATAGGGTACCTAGAGCCTTTAAGAGGGTTTTAAGGGGTTTTGTCCACCCAAAAGGGTGAAATAATGTTCACCTTGAGGGTCGGGGGGCCGTCGCGATCTGCTTAACCTAGGTATACCCCTAAACATTCCTCCAAAAACCACCTTTTCCGTCGAACTATTCCCCACCTTTGGTGTTAATCCCTTCACCCCCTCCTCCAGTGAATTGCCCTTCGACCCCTTCGCAACCGCGCACGCTCTCGCCGTTGTTCCTCCTTGCGGCTGTCAGCCTCGCTTTGGCTCCGGCTGGTTTTGCCCAGACGGCCGCCCCGGCCGCCCCGGCGGTGACCGCACCCGCCGCGCCGGCGGTGGTCGCCGGCACCGTGGCCGCGACGCCCGTGCCGAGCCTGAGCGGGACCGATAAGGTCGGCCCGATGGTCCTCCGCGACGAGACCATCGGCCAGGTGCTCGAGCTCCTCCAGCGCTGGACCGGCAAGACGGTCCTCCGCCCGCAGGCCCTCCCCGCCAGCCTCTACACGCTCTCCCTCCCGGCCACGGCCACGCGCAGCGAAGCGCTCCTCGCCCTCGAGACGCTGCTTTCCCTCAACGGCGTCGCCGTCATCCAGCAAGGCGACAAGTTCCTCAAGATCGTCCCGAACAACGTCGCCAAGGCGGAGTCGCCGACGCTCCTCACCGAGAGCACCTTGACGATGCCGGCCAGCGGCCGCGTCGCCTCCAAGATCTTCCTGCTCAAGCACGCCAACGGCCAGGAAGTCGTCACCCAGATCCAGGGCATGCTCAACGGCACCCTCGGCACGCCGCCCGTCTTCTTCGGCCGCAACAACGCCATCCTGGTCACCGACTCGATCATGAACCTGCAGAAGATCGAGACGCTGCTCGCGCAGCTCGACCGTCCGCAGCTCGACGTCATCACGACGAAGATGTACAACCTGAAGCACGCGCTGGCCACCGACATGGTCAACAAGCTGACGGCCCTCCTGCGTACGCCCGCCGCCAACGGCGCCGCGCCCTTCCGCCTCTCGACCGGCACGAGCTTCACCGCCGACGAACGCACCAACCGCGTCATCGTCATGGGCTCCGCCGACCAGCACTCGTTCTTCGA
>JBEGRN010000183.1:0-3954 GCA_041180425.1 Verrucomicrobiota bacterium | reverse complement strand
CCGGGCTCCATGCCGCTGACGGCGATGAGGGCGCGCACGCCCGGACGGCGGGCTTCGCCGAGGGCGCGCAAGCCATGCGCCGCGAGGATGCGGTTTTCGGACACCAAGGGCACGAGGTCCGCGATGGTCCCCAGCGCCGCGAGGTCGAGGTAGTCCTTCACCTGGATCTGCGTGCCGCGCTCGTCGCCGGCCAGGCGCAGGACCTTGAGCACGCCATGGATCAGCTTGAAGACCAGGCCCGCGGTGCAGAGCGACTGCCAGGCGGCCTCCGGGGCGTCGTTGACGCGGGGGTTGACCAGGATGCAGGCCACGCGCGACTCCTTGGCCGTATGGTGGTCGACCACGATGACGTCGACGCCCTCGGCCTTGAGGCGATCTACCTCAGGCTTGGAATTGGTGCCGCAGTCCAACGCTATGAACAAGGCCGGCTTGGCGTCGGCAAGCACGCGATCCAAGGCGGCCATGGACAGTCCGTAGCCCTCCTCCAGGCGGCGCGGCACGAAGTGGGCCGGGTCGGCCCCAAGGCGACGCAATAGGTGCACCAGCATCGCGGTGCTCGAGACGCCATCGACGTCATAGTCCCCGAGGATCGCGATGCGTTCCCCTTGGTTGACGGCGCGAACGATGCGTTCGGCCGCCTCGCGGAGCCCGCCGACGGCGAAGGGATCCGAGACATGGGCCAACTGCGGGCGCAGGTGGCGCTCCGCGTCGGCCTCGTCGGCGAACGCGCGCGCGAGGACGTAGGCGACGGGGTCGCTGACTCCAAGCGAGACCGCGATACGCCGGGCAAGCCCAGCATCCGCGGCCCGGTATAACCAGGCGGCCATAAGAGTGGTTTACGACCTGACCTCAGGCGTCAGAACCGGCCTCCCACGAGTAGCTCTTGGGTAGTTCGGCGTCGTCGACGCCTTTGCGTTCACCCTTGTGCCACCAGTAGAAGATCGGACTGGCGATGAAGATGGAGGAGAAAGTGCCGGTGAGGACACCGTAGATGAAGACTTCGCCGTAGAGGCGGACGTCGCCCGCGCCGAAGACGAAGAGCGCCACCGCGCAGAGGAAGACCGTGGAGGAGGTCAGGATCGTACGGGAGAGCGTGCGGTTGATCGCGAAGTGGATGACGTCGCGCAGCGAGCGGGTCGGGTTGTTCTCGAGCTCCTCGCGGATTCGGTCGAAGACGACGATGGTGTCGTTCACCGAGTAACCGATGATGAGCAGGATCGCAGCGATGAGCGCCGCATTGAACTGGCCGCCGAAGAAGACGAACATCGCGACCGTCATCAGGACGTCGTGCAGGGTCGCCACCATCGCGGCGACGCCGAAGCCGGCCTCGAAGCGGAGGGAGACGTAGATGCCGATGCCGATGAGGGCGAGCACGACGGACCAGATTGCGTTGGAGCGGAGCTCGCCGGACACGGAACCACCGATGGCCTCGCGGGAAAGCATGAGCTTATCGACCGGGAGGTCCTTGTCCTTGAGCATCTCGGGGTACTTGGCCTTCAGGCCTTCGACGATCTTGGCCAGGTTGGCGAAGTCGCCCTTGGAGCGGTCCTTCGTGAGCTCGGTCTCGATGCGCAGGCGCGACTCGCCGCCACCGACCGCGGTCTGGATGGTCACGGTCGTATCCGGGAGGCCGAGGGACTCGGCCAGTTTGAGGACCTTGTTGGTGTCGACCTTGTCCTTGGAGCTGATCGCTACGAGGGTCGATTCGCCGCCGCGGAAGTCCTTACCGAACGCTTCCTTGCCCTTGTAGGCCAGGTCGGCGACGCCGACGAGGATGACGACCCAGGAGACGACGAACGCCAGGCGGGCCTGGTTGAGGAACTGGATGTCTAGGGTCGGACGGAAGACCGGGAGGCCGAAGATGCGGCTGAGGATGCCCTGGGAGAGCGTGAATTCCTGGAGACCACGGCAGGTCACGAGGGTCGTGAAGAGCGTCGTGAAGATACCGATGATGAGCGTGATGCCGAAGCCCCGGACCGGACCCGTCCCCATGAACGCGAGGATCAAGGCGACCAGCAAGTGCGTGAGGTTGGCGTCCACGATCGTCCAAGTCGCGCGGTTATAGCCTTCGCGGAGGGAGACGGCGCGGTCCTTGCCAAGGCGCGCTTCCTCGCGGACGCGCTCCAGGATGAGGATGTTGGCGTCGACGGCCATGCCGAGCGTGAGCACGAGCGCGGCCACGCCGGGCAACGTGATCGTCGCGCCGAGGTAGGCCATGCCGCCGAGCATCAAGAGCAGGTTGAGCACCATGCCGAAGACGGCGATGAAGCCACCCCAGACGTAGAAGCCGACCATGAAGAGGATGACGAGGCCGACGGCCACGACCGAGGCGACGACGGACTTGGACTGCGCATCCTTGGCGAGCGACGGACCGACGGAGGTCACGTCCTGCGTGATGAGCGGGAACTCGAGGGGATTGTTGAGCACGGAAGCGAGGCTGAGGGCCTCTTCGCGCGAGAAGGAACCGGTGATGGTCGCACCCGTGCTGCGGATGGCTTCGCGCACGGTCGGGGCCGACTGCAGCTGACCGTCGAGGACGATGGCGAGCTGGCCGATGCCGCGGCTGTTGCCCTCGGCGATCTTGGCGGTGAGGTCACCGAACTTCTTCGAACCCTCGTCGGTGAACGTCATGCTGACGTAGAAGGATAGGCCGTCGTCGGAGCGGGCGGCGGAGGTCTTGATGATCTTGCCGGTGGCGTCGGCCTTCTTGCGGACGTAGTAACGGCGCGTGGTGACCTCGCCGGTCTTGCGGTCCACGTCGCGCTCGGTGAGCACTTCGTAGGTCGCGATGGCGCCGTTGTCGTCCTGCAGCGCCTTGGTGGAGTGCTCGCGTTCGGTGGGACCAGGACGCTCGCCACGGTAAACCTGGCGGAACTCCAACTTAGCCGGCTTCTTCAGCGCGTCCATGATGTCGGGGTTGTTCGCGGCGTCCTCGCCGGGCAGCTGGATTTCGAGCGACAGGTCGCCCACGGGGCGGATGACGGGCTCGGCGACGCCGAACTCATTGACGCGGTGTTCCATGACGGCGATGGCCTGAGCCACCATCTGAGAGTGGTCCATCTTGGCCTTGTCGCCTTCGGCCTTCTCACCGGACTCCACGCCCGACGGGTCGACCTTGAGGGTGAAGGACACGCCGCCTTGCAGGTCGAGGCCGAGCTTGAGCTTACCCTGCGAAGCAAGGAGCTCCTGCTTCAGCACGAGGATGTTGCGCTTGGCCTGGTCGGGCTCGCGCACGAAATCCTTCTCATTGAAGAAGAACGGCAGCAGGTCGACGCCACCGGCGCGGCCCTTGCCTTCGCCGATGTCACGGAGCGCTTGGTAATAGGAGATCGACTTCTGGTCGGCGGGAACGGCCGGATTCTTGTAGTCGGCGACGCGCTTGAGCGCTTCGGCGTGGAGCTTCTCGAACGCCGGCTTATCCTTGATGACCTGCGTCGGGATGAATTGTTCGAGAGGGGTCGGAGCGATGGGGTAGAACTCGTACCAGGCGGCTGCCAGGGCGAGAACCGATACCGCCACCTTCCAGAACCAAGTCCTGGATGTCATGGGTATGTCGTCGTTAGGGGGTGGACGAATTAGGCCTGGACGACCTTGTCGGATTCCTCGGCCTTGCCGACGATCGCGGACTTGTGGACGGACATGCGCCCGGACTCGAGTTCGATGGTCACGCGGTCATCCTTGATGTGGTAGACCTTGCCGTAGATACCGTTGGCGAGGATCACCTCGGAACCCACTGCGAGTTCGGACTGCAACTTTTCGCGCTCCTTCTGCAGCTTACGCTGAGGGGCGATGACGAAGAAGTAGAAGGCACCCCCCAGGAAGACGAGGGGCAGGAACTGCATCAGCACCTGGCCGCCCGTCGGGGCAGCCTCTTCTGCTGCAAGTATCTGAATACCAATAGTTTGGATGTTAATCATTGTTGTTTTGTTTGGAAATGGGGACCGAGAACCCCCT
>JBEGRN010000182.1:0-3959 GCA_041180425.1 Verrucomicrobiota bacterium | reverse complement strand
TTCTCGACCTTGACGCTGGACGAGCTGTAGGTCGAACCCCAGGCCGCGATGAAGTTCTGCAGTTCAAGCGCCGTGGCCGACACCGGGATGGGCTGGGTATAGTTGGCGCCGTCCGTCAGGGTGAAGAAGCCGCCCAGCGGATAGGGGCTGATTTCGATGCGGTAGACCTGCCAGGAGTTAGCCGCATAAGGCAGGATGGCCGTCACGTTTACGTTGGGAGAAGAAACCACGCTGCCCGAGGCGGTCGTCGCGATGCCGGTGGCAATCGTCCCGATCTTCAGCTCGCAGCTCGAGTAGTAGTCGAAAGGCACCTGTTCAAAGGGATTGCCCTGCACGCCGGTCTGGCGGACGAGGGAAATCTCGACGGGGCACTGGTCGCCCTGGATAAAGAAGGGCTGGGGTGCGGTGGAGAAGGAGCCGAACTGACTGTAGGCGCGGTTCAGTTCGACGTCTACGAACAGGCGGTTGCGGTTGATGAGGGCCATGGGCTTCTACCCTTGCCCGGCGGTCAAGGCGGGGTCGTGGCCGTGATGAGAAACGACATTACATCAGGTGTCGTCACGATTAGGTCATAGGCCACGGGCGGGGTGATGCTTGTGTAGACAAATGAAGAATAGAGATACTCCGTCCCGTACACAATCTTGCTTGAACTATTGGGAGCCACATAATCTCCAGATCCATACACCGGGTCATCAGACGATGAGAAAGTGTATGTGAAGATTTGAGGTGTCGACGTGGATGACACCAGCACCGGAGGGCCGGGGTCTACGTAAGAATAAAGGTCGGTAGTCTGATCGGCTTCCAAGGTGAAAGCAGCGCCGCGCCATACTTTGTTGATTACGTCATCTTCGGATACGCTCACATTGAACTTAGGCGTCCGATAAACATAATAATCATAACCGGATGTCACAGTCCGTTCATCGTATCCAACATAGACTATTGATACGCTCCCACCTTGGGTAGTGAATGGTGAGAAAATACTATCCTTTCCAAATCCGTCGGCGATGTATCCCTTTACCTCTAGAGGATAATCAGGAAAAGAAATCTCACGATTAGTTGCCGGTGAAAATGAACCAGCATCTGCGATGACATTGGCATTTCCGACAAACACAGGCAACCGGCCCTGGCTCATCGGGCGGGTCGTCTCGATCATACGCGGTAGAAGAAGTAGGACGCCGTCCCGGGCTCGGTGTATTTATGCCGTTCAGCCCACAAGCTGCCGCTGACCAGTTGGTTGATGCCACCGGCAAGGCCGCTCGGCGTCGTGGTCATCGTCAGGATGGCCAGCGCGATGTAGCCCTCGGTGTCGGTGTCCGTCGTCGGGTAGGGAAGAATGACGATCTCGGAGTCCGTCTTCGGGAATGAGGCCGGAGCCGGGTCGGCGTTGCACTTGATGGCCACCACGTAGACGCCCGCGGACGGCGTCACCACAAGGGGGGTGTAGGCCGGGTTCGTCATCAGCGTGCCGTTGATGTAGGGGATGACGTTGTTCACTGTCCCGGGCACGACCTTAACCTTGTAGTCGCTGCCGTCCCGATAGCCGATGACAGTGAATGGGCTGGGCGGCGGGGAATAGGTGTCGTCGATGACCAGCGATGCGCCGCCGCTGGCAGTGGTGAACGTGTAGCCGACGCCCGGTTGCAGTTTCATAGGTAGGCCAGCGTCAGGCCGAGCGGCTGTAGACCTTCGGGTTGAACCCGTAGTTGAAGTAGCGGACTGTGTAGTTGATCTTGTAGATCAGGCCGTATTCCTCGTAGTTGACGGAGTCGAGGAAGAGCTGGTCCCAGTTGCCGGAGGCGCCGCCAGGGGAACCGATGACCCATTCGGCGTCCTTCTTGTAGACCAGCTGCAGGCCGGCGAACATCCCATCTTTGCTCGTCTTGCCGATCTGGTCGACGATGCTCTGCACAGTCCCGAAGTTCTTGACGTAGACGATGCCGGAGAAGCCGAGGGTCGGGGCAAGGTAGGCCTTCAGGTTGACAGTGCCGGCCTCCTTGCTCGCCGCGTTATGCGGGAAGCCGGTGAACTTGCCGTTGCCGTCGAACGTGCAACCATTGATGGGCGCCGCAGGGGTGCCGCCGATGCTGGACTCGAAGGAGATGTGCGTATCGATGGCCTCCTGCTGGGTCACGCCCACGCCCGAGACGATGGGGGTCGTGCTGTCACCTTGGGCAAAGCCGATGTAGTCCGCCTGGATGGTCGCGAAGTCGTTATGATCGCGCGTCCACATGACCTTCCACGCGGTCAGGCGGGAGTCCTTGGGGTGGGGGTCGCCCTTCCTAGGGGCGTTGGACTCGACCCGGGTCTGGTCGATGCGGTAGGTCAGCCGGCTGGTCAGGAGGCCGTAGCCGTCGTTCTCGATGACATAGCCGGCCTGCAGCTCGGGCTTGGTCAGGGCGTTGCCCTTGTTCTTGTAGGCCATTAGGGTGAAAGGCGGAAGTGCGGGTTGGTCTGGTTGGTCGACGGCGTCTCAATCTTGCCGTTGATGCTGTTCACCATCGAGCGGATGTCCTGGAAGATTTGCTCGGACGGAGTCGTGGGCGAGGTCGTGCTGGGAAGCAAGGGGGTCGTGCCGAGCAGGGCGCCGATGGGCTGGCTTTGTCCGCCGCCGGCGCGGGCGTTGGCATAGCCGCCACCCAAGGCCTGCATGGTCGTGGCGCTGAACTGCTGGAAACTTGGCTTGGCCGTGCTATCCGCCGCGGCTGCCTGCTTGCGGAGGTCCAGGATTTTCTTGGCATTATCCAGGACATCCTGCGTCAGGCGCTTGCCTCGCTCGGCATCCTCGGGAAGACGGCCAAGGGGGCTGCGGAAGGCGTCCTGCGTAGCTGCGTAGAAGTCGGCCAGCTCGCCCTTGCCGCTCTGCAGATCCTTAATCATTTGGTCCGTCGTCATACCTAGCGCCTTGCCTTGCTCGATAAGGGCGCGAGCCAGCAGCTCGGAGGCCTGGGCGTCGTCCAGCTTGCCCTCCTTGGCGGTCTTCATGGCCTCGTTTACGGCGATGAAGCGGTCTCGGAAGGTGGCCGCATTGGCCGCCCACTTGAGAAGGTTCATTCCGGACAGGGCTACTTCGTCTCCAAAGTTCTTCCAGAAAATGCGCGTGTCTTCCGCCCGCTGGCCCATGTCGTCGGTGGCCTTGCTCGCGTCGCCCATGTTCTTGCGCAGCTCGGCCGACCCGGCGCTCAAGGCGTTGGCCAGCTCGGGTCCGGTCTTCTTGCCGAGGATGGTCAGGACCACGTTGTTGCGCTCGGCCTCGGAGCGGGCGGCCTTGGTCGCATCGGCCAGCTTCATGAACAGGTCGATGACGTTGATGGAGCCCTTGCTGATCTGCTCCTGCGTAAAGCCCAAGTCCTTGAGCGCCTTAACCTGCGTCTCGACGCCGCCCTGGGCTTCGGCCAGCACGACCTGCATCTCCTTGACGGCCTTGGCCGTGGTTTCCTCGGAGATGCCCGCATCGTCGAGCGCCTCGGACAGCTGGAAGAACTCGGAGAAAGGCACCCCTAGTTTCCGCGCCCGGGCGTTGGCGTCCGCGTATTTGTCGATGGCGCCGCTGATGGCGTTCATGCCCTTGTCGAAAAGGACCATCGGGGCGACGGCGCCCATGATGCGGTTCCCGATCTCGCCGGCGAACTTGGACGCGGCCCGCTGCGCACGCCCGAAGACCACGTCGGCGTTGCTCTTGGCGTTGAGCTCTACTTCAAGTTTGCGGGCCATGGGATGCTTCTACCCTTGCGACCTGGTCAAGCATCTCTTCCTCGTCCGTCGTAAGCACCTTTACCTCGTTTCCGGGCTCGTTGGCCAGGAAGCCCGTGCTCATCCAGATGGCCTGCGCCTCGGGCATGTTCCAGGCACGTTCCTCGGGTACCCCATGTTTCACGAGATTGCATACGATGGACAGTATCCACGGCGAGCCCGTCGTGTTCCCGTCCCGTTTGGTCGCCTCCCAGAACTTCGGCCAGTTG
>JBEGRN010000181.1:0-3974 GCA_041180425.1 Verrucomicrobiota bacterium | reverse complement strand
GTCGGCGGCGACGACGGCAAGCACTACGGCAAACCGCCGGCGACGCACCCAGGCCAAGGCACGCAGGTCATCGCCATCGACACCGAAACGTTGGAGGTCGAAGTCATCGACCAGTGGCCGCACCCCGTCGCCACGGCGCCGCTGCTGCGGCTGGGCGATGACCTCGTGACCATCAGCGGCGAAACGCGCCCCGGCGTGCGGACGCCCGCCTGCACCCGCTGGACGATCCCGGCCAAGCTGCGATGAACGACCAAACCGCAGGCGCTGGTTGGCAAAGGACGGCCTGGTTGGTCGTCGCCTTGCTCGTGCCGGTGGCGCTCCTCAACTACCTCGATCGCCAGATGCTCGCGGCGATGAAGGGCTCGATGATGGCCGATATCCCGGACATCGGCAACAAGGCCAACTGGGGCCTGGTCTTGGGGTCGTTCAAATGGGTCTACGCGATCCTCAGCCCGCTCGGCGGCTTCCTTTCCGACCGCCTCAACCGCCGCAACGTCATCTGCGCCAGCCTGCTCGTCTGGTCCGCGGTGACCTGGTACATGGGGCACGTGCACAGCTTCCACGAGCTGCTCGCCGCGCGGGCGCTCATGGGCGTCAGCGAGGCCTTCTACATCCCCGCGGCCTTGGCGCTCATCACGGAATTCCACCTCGGCCCCACCCGCTCGCGGGCCGTCGGCTTCCACCAGATGGGCATCTACGTCGGCGTCATCCTCGGGGGCTTCGCCGGCTATGCGGCGGACAGCCCGGACATCGGTTGGCGCTCGGCGTTCGACTGGTGCGGCGCCGTCGGGGTCTTCTATTCCATTCCGCTCTTCCTGCTGCTCCGCAACCCGCCGGCCCGCCCGGAGTCCGCAGGGAGCGCCCCGGCATTCCTGCCGACCTTCCGCGAACTGCTCGCGAACCGCGGCTTCCTGCTGCTGGTGCTCTACTTCACGTTGCCGGCGCTGGCTGGTTGGGTCGTGAAGGACTGGATGCCTGACATCCTCCGCGAACAATTCGGCCTCGGCCAAGGCAAGGCCGGCGTGTCCGCCGTGCTGTATGTGCAGATCGCCTCGCTGATCGGGGTGGGCCTCGGCGGCTGGCTCGCCGACCGCTGGATGGGCCGCACGGAACGCGGGCGCATCTTCGTCAGCGCCTTGGGGATGAGCCTCTTCCTGCCGGCCCTCTTCGGCGTGGGCAACGCCAGCACGCTCCTCGTGGCGATTGGTTTCCTCATCCTGTTCGGCCTCGGGTGGGGTTTCTTCGACTGCAACAACATGCCCATCCTCTGCCAACTGGTGCGGCCTGAACTCCGCGCCACCGGCTACGGCCTGATGAACCTCGTCAGCATCAGTTGCGGCGGCCTGGCCGACTGGGGTTTCGGCGTGATGCGCGACGCACACGTGCCCCTGAACGTCATCTTCGGCTCCTTCGCGGCGATTGCTTTACTGTCCGTCGGCATCGTCCTATGCATCCGGCCTGACCCCGCGCTCCGCCGCTGACCCCCTTCCTCATGTCCGCCTTCAAGTTCCACGGGCTCTGCCCCGCCACCCACACCCCCTTCCATGCCGACGGTTCGCTGAACCTCGTCGTGGTGGAAAAGCAGGCCGAGCACCTGCTCGCCCGCAAGATCGACCGCGTGTTCATCGGCGGTACGACCGGGGAGAGCGTCTCCTTGCAACTCGCTGAACGCCTCGCCCTCGGCGACCGCTGGGCGGCTGTGTCGAAGTCGAGCGGCATCCACGTCGTCGTCCACGTCGGCGCCAACTGCCTCGCCGACGCCGCAGCCCTCGCCGCCCAGGCGCAGCGCAACCAGGCCAGCGCCATCTCGATGATCGCGCCGTCCTACTTCAAGCCGCGCACCCTCGAGGACCTCGTCGCCTGCTGTGCCCAAGTGGCCGCGGCCGCCCCAGGCCTGCCGTTCTACTACTACGACATCCCGCCGCTGACGGGGATCAACTTCCCCGTCGACGACTTCCTCAAGCTCGCCGCCCAACGCATCCCCAACCTGGCGGGCGTGAAGTACTCCAACCCCGACCTCGGCACCTACTTGCTCGGCAAGCGCTTGGACGGCGGCAAATACGACCTGCCGTGGGGCATCGACGAATACTTCCTCTCGGCCCTCGCCATGGGCGCGCAAGGCGGCGTCGGCAGCACGTACAACTTCGTGCCGGGCCCGTTGCAGCGCATGATGGTGGCCTTCCCGCAGGGCGACCTCGCGACCTGCCAGCTCGAACAGGACCGCATGATGCAGGTCATCCGCATCGTCGCCAAACGCGGCTACATGGGTTGCGCCAAGGCGCTGATGACGCACCTCGGCGTACCGGTGGGCCCCGCCCGCCTTCCGAACGCCAACCCCGACGCCGCCGGCGTCCAAGCGATGCTCGGCGAACTCGAAGCCATCGGCTATTTCTCATGGAAAAACTAATCGCGCTCTGCCTCCTCCTCCCGGCCTGCCTCTCCGCGGCGCCGAAGCTCTCGGAAACGCCTACCGTGGCCGTCTTCGAGGCGAAGAAGAACATCCCGCACGCCTCGGTGCGCATCCCGGCCTTGCTGATGACCGCCAAGGGCACGCTCATCGCCGTCGCCGAAGGCCGCGACAAGGCGACCGACCAAGCCGGCAACGACCTGCTGGTCGCGACGTCCAAGGACCACGGCAAAGCCTGGTCCAAGCCGGCCATCGCCTACGAGCAAGGCAACGACAGCTGCAACAACCCATGCTTGGTGCAGGACGCCAAGAGCGGCCGCGTGTTCCTCTTCTTCCAGACCTTCCCGGCCGGCGGCAAGGAATTCAGCGGACTCCCCGTCGGCCCGAAAGACCCGAAGGGCAACCGCCTGCTCTACGTGACGTCGGACGACGACGGCGCGACGTGGTCCAAGCCCGTCGACGTCAGCGAAGCGCTCAAGCCCGACAACGCCGTGACCTGCGCCTCCGGCCCCGGCATCGGGGTTCAGATCCGCCGCGGCAAGTTCGCCGGGCGCTTGGTGATCCCCTTCAACTCCCAAGATGCGAAGCACAACTTCGTCAACTGGGTCGCCTTCAGCGACGATGCCGGCAAGACGTGGAAGCGCGGCGCCGAAGTGCCGCAGGAAGGCATGCAACTCAACGAAGTGCAGGTCGCCGAGGCCGCCGATGGCTCGCTCTACCTCAATTCCCGCCGCTGGAAAGGCACGACCCTGCGCAAGGCCTCCTGGTCGACCGATGGCGGCGCCACCTGGACCAAAGCCACCGACGACGCCGGCCTGCCCGAACCGACCTGCCAAGGCTCGCTGCTCGCCGCCACCGTCGCCGGCAAGCCGACGATCTTCTTCCTGAATCCGGCCGGCAAGGGGCGCGCCAACGGCACGTTCCGTCGCTCCGAAGACGGCGGCAAGACCTGGGCCGAATCGTCCCTGCTCTTCCCCGGCCCGTTCGCCTACAGCTCGATGGCTCAGGTCGGCGCGGACGTCGGGGTGCTCTACGAACCGGCGGGCAATAACGTCGTGCTCTATCGGGCCATCACCGAGACGCACCTCGAAGGGAAGTGAAGCATCCCGCGCTGAGCCTCGGACTTTGCCTCTGCGCCAGCCTGGCGGCAGCGGCGGAGTTCGACGCTTGGTTCGGCGACGGGATGGTGCTGCAACGCGGCCAACCAATCCGGGTCCTCGGCACCGCCCAGCCGAACAGCCGGATCACGCTCCGGCTCGGCGACCAGACCGCGGAGACGCAGGCCGATGCGGACGGCCGCTGGCGGCAAACTTTTCCCGCCCGGGCCGCCGACCCGAAGCCGACAGCGCTCACGGCCCAAGAACCCGGCCAGCCCGACGCCGTCATCCGGGACATCCTCATCGGGGATGTCTGGCTTTGCGCCGGCCAATCCAACATGGAGTTCCCGCTCAGCCGAGACGCCGAGGCCAAACAGGAACTACCGCAGGCGGCCCTGCCCTTAGTCCGTATCCGCAACCACAGCTTTGCCGGCCAATACCGCTTCGCGGCGCCGCTGGATGCAGCCACG
>JBEGRN010000180.1:0-4411 GCA_041180425.1 Verrucomicrobiota bacterium | reverse complement strand
TATACCGCCCTGAAGGTCTCGTTTCACTCGCGTACGAAGGAAAAAACCCACTTTTTCACGCCTAGGTTTGTAATGGTAATTAGACGCCTCGTAACGCCACGTCGCCACATAGCCGTCCTCAGGCGCCATATGTGGCATCTTGAGTTGGCTGTATTCAAGAAAGCGCTTCTCTTCAAATATCCCATCTCCCTGGTTTGGAAAGGAAACCTCGAGCACACCATCCCATTTACCGTAAGACACTTGGAATTTCTCCATCGTCCATTCCTCGTTTCGTTTCAGGTAGAAACTTTTATGGAACTCGATGCGCTCATTTAATGACATCCTGCTATCCTTGAGCCCCTTATACTCATTCTTAAATCGCAACAAGATGTCTGCAGTTCTGCCCTTTCCATGCGGAACCACCCAATCAGCCACTTCAAAGTCGAACCCGACCCACACGTTATTCAAAGGAAAATCAAAACCTTCGGACCCCTCGCAACGCAATGCGTATAATGGAATCGGGTTCACTTTCCTCGGAAGAGACACCTCAACATTGTGATCCATATCCTTCGCCAATCCACCGACCCGAGCTGAATAGTATCCGTCTTTGGCGATGATGAAGCCGAAACTATTCGAACTGTCACCATTGGCTGAAAAAACCCCGACTTTATCGGTCAATCCAGCTCGCTCATCATCTTCTCGGGAATTAACAAAGAAGATAGAACTTTTTGCGCCGGCGACTGAGACGCCGAGATCGTCCACAACATGCACCGTAATTTCCCGCGCGAACAGGTGCGCACAGAAGAGCATCAAAATTATTTTTGATAGTTTCATCAGCGAGAAAGCTCATCTTTCTTTATCATTTCACAATACATGTCGCTAACATATGGAAGCGCAACGTTTTGATCGGGGCCTCCTTCGTGTGCCGTTTCTTGCTCATGTTTGTCGTGTTTATGGGGATGGTTTGGTGGTTGGGCACCCCCCCACGAGTAACATTTCAACTGGCCCCATTTAGCGTGACCCAATCAAGGACAAAAATAGCTCAAGGCCTGTGGTGGATGGCAAGCGGAGCACGTTGTTGGTTTCGGACTTCGATCTCCTGAAGCCATTGGACAATTATTGGACAAGATAGGGGCTGAATTTGCAGAACCTGCCTAATCCTGCAAAAGCCGAAGCCCTATTTTACTGGGGTTTCGCGTCCAAAGTGGCGGAGAGGATGGGATTCGAAGTCATCCCACGGCCCCGCCTACATCCACTCCACGGGCTCGATGCCGAGGAGGCGGAGACCGTTGTCGCACCCCGCTGCCCAAGCATTGGGAGTGGCGAACGGCGGGATGATCCATGCCGAGGCCATGCCATTGACCTGCTCCGCGGTGAACTGACCTCCCGACCTACCACCACCTACTGCTTGAAATAGACCTTAACGTCGGTGACGGCTCCGCTGCGATAAGGAGTCAACGCCTCTGAAGTCAGCTTGGTCTTGTTGTCCGGCTTCAGGTGTTGATCGAAGAAAAGGAGGGTGGCGGCCTTGGCGACGGGCTGAACGCTTTCGCGCGAGGAGGACGGCTGGGCCTTTCGCTCGGTGCCCGTCGAGTCCGTGAAGTCGAGGTGCTTGGCGTCCGCGATCCAGACGAAGGCATGCCCGCCGTTGGGCCAAAGCGCGAAGCCATCGAGACGGTTCTTCGCGGCCGATCCGTTCTGCTGTTTATCCAAGGTGCCGGAGATTCCTAGGAGCGGGACTTTCAGCGAAGCGAAGCTCTCCGGGATGAAGAAAGGCTCACCGACCCCTTGGGGGGAGAGCGCCACGCCGCAGCGGACCCGGGCGTCCGCTTGGGCAGGCCCCAGGCCCTTGCCGGGCTCGACACGCGGCGTCAGCCAGTCCAGCGCCGGACGCATCCCGCAAACCACCATCGTCGTGTAGGCGCCAAATGAGTGCCCCATGATGCCGACGCGCGCGAGGTCGAGTCGGCCCTTCAGCTTCGGATGGTCCCGGTTCCATTCGGTGGCCCGATCCAGGGCGAACGAGACGTCCTTGGGACGCGCGAGGACTTCGTCCGCATCGTGGATCATCGCGTCGAGGGTCTTCATCAGCCGCAGGCCGCTGGTCATGCGCTCACGGTTGCTCCCGACATGCTCGAGGCAGAGCACGACATACCCGTAGGAGGCGAGGTGCTTCGCCTGGGCGAAGTGCGTGTCCCAGTCGCCGCCGGCCCCATGTGAGACCACGACAACGGGGAACGGGCCTGGCCCCTCGGGCAAGTGCACCTTGATCGGGACCGGCCGGGCTGCCTCCTTGGCCTCGCCTTCGCGCCGGAGTTTCAACAGGTGCGGACGGGCGCTTTCCGGTTCCTTCTGGGCAGTCCGCGAGTGGTCGACGAGGTCGCGGAATTCGAGCGTCGAGGTCGAGAGCGGACCCAGCTGTGAAGGGTCAGCCGCAATTCCTGGTCCAGCCCAGACAAGGCTGAGGAAGGCGCAAAGGAGGCGAAGCATCGTGGGCGGGGAATGACGCCATCTTGCCTCAAGAGCGATCGGTTCCAAGGGAATTTATAATAACACAATAACCGCTCGCACCACCCCGCGGCGCGCGAAGTTGGACCCACCACGGCATGGTCCGGAAGGGGGCCGAAAACAGCCCACCCCACCTTACATCCGCTCCACCGGCTCGATGCCGAGGAGACGGAGGCCGCACTCCATGATGGCGCAGGTCCGGGCGCAGAGCATGAGGCGACGGGCCTTCACCGCGGGGTCGTCGACGAGGACGCTGTCGGCGGCGTAGAACGCGCCGTAGGCCGCGGCCAGCTCATGCAGATAGGTGCAGAGGTGGTGGGGACGGAGGTCCTCCAGCGACTGATCCAAGGCGGCGGTGAAGCCGAGGAGCTTGCGCGCGAGCGCGACTTCGGTCGGGGTTTCCGGATCGGTGGCCCCGGCTTCGCCTTGGCCCGGCTCGATGCCGTTCTTGCGGAAGATCGAACGGACGCGGACGACGGCGTACATCAGGTACGGGGCGGTGTTGCCTTCGAACGCGAGGAGCTTCGTCCACGAGAACGAGTAGTCCATCGTGCGGTTCGAGGATAGGTCGACGTAGCGGAGCGCGGCGACGCCGATGGCCTTCGCGATCGCCTGGCGCTCGGCTTCCGGGAGGTCAGGGTTCTTCTCGGTGACGGCCGCAAACGCGCGCTCGGTGGCCTCGTCGATCAGCGCCTGCAGGCGGACGGGGTCGCCGGACTTCGTCTTGATGGCCTTGCCGTCCTCGCCGAGGATCGTGCCGAACCACACGTGGCGCAGGCGGGGGAGCTTGCGGTTGGTCGCCTTGAACCACTTGGCGCCGTTCAGGAAGAGCTGCTGGAAATGGTCCTGCTGGCGGCCGTCCGTGACGTAGACGATCTCGTCGGCCTGGAAGTGCTCGGTGCGGTAGAGCAAGGTCGCGAGGTCGGTCGAAGCGTAGTTCGAGGACCCGTCCTTCTTGCGCACGATGAAGGGCATCTTCGTCTCGGCGTGGCGGGAGAAGCGCGGCTCTTCGTCGCACCACATGACCAAGGCGCCTTCGCTTTCCTCGGCCAGGCCGGCCGATTGGAGCTCCGTGTAGACCTGATCGACCTTATCGCGGTAGAAGGACTCGCCGAGGATGACGTCGGTCTTCAGGCCGAACTGGTCGTAGATGCGCTGGCACGCGGCGTTGGAGACGGCGACGATCTCGGTCCAGAGCGCCAGGCTGGTAGCGTCGCCCTGCTGCAGGCGGGCGAGTTCGGCGCGGGCCGCGTCGAGTTGGGCCGGGTCGGCCTTGGTCAGAATGCTGCCTTCCTTGTAGAGGCGCTCGAGGTCCTCCAGGGCCGTCGGGCTCTTGGCGTCGAGCTGGAAGCCCGCGCGCTTGATGGCCAAGATCAGGATGCCGAAGTTGGTGCCCCAGTCGCCGATGTGGTTGTCGCGAATCAGCTGGGCGCCGCAGAATTCGATGAGGCGGGTGCCCCAGTCGCCGATGTGGTTGTCGCGAATCAGCTGGGCGCCGCAGAATTCGATGAGGCGGGCGACGGCCTCTCCGATGACGATCGGGCGGAGGTGACCGACGTGCATCTGCTTCGCGGTGTTGGGCGACGGGTAGTCGATGACGACCTTGCGGCCGCCCATGATGCGGGCGGCGCCGGCGCGCCACTTCGATTCGTCGCGGTATTCGCTCAACCAGGAGCCGAGGGCCTTGGGCGTCAGCTTGAAGTTGATGAAGCCCGGGCCAGCGACTTCGACCTGGATCAAGGATTCGTCGAGCTCGCCCGTGGCCTTGACGGCGTCCACCAGCGCGGTCGCGAGGGCGCGCGGGTTGGCCTTGGCCTTCTTGGCCGCGGCGATGGCGCCGTTCGACTGGAAGTCGGCGTGACGCGGGTCGGACGGACGCAGTTCCGGCTGGAAGGTGGCGTCGAGGCCCGGGACGGACGGGGCG
>JBEGRN010000179.1:0-3977 GCA_041180425.1 Verrucomicrobiota bacterium | reverse complement strand
GAACTGATTCCTGGCGACAAATACGTCAAAGCCCTCAAGGACCTCGCCGGCTTCGACCGCATCTGGCTCCTCTGGTGGTTCCACCGCAACAAGGACTGGCGCCCCGAAGTCCTCCCGCCCCGCGGGCCCGCCCAACGCCGGGGCGTCTTCGCAACGCGCTCGCCCCACCGTCCGAACGCGCTCGGCATCACCCCCGTCCAACTGCTGGGCATCAAGAAGAACCTCCTGCTCCTCGGCCCGTGCGACCTCGTCGACGGCACGCCGGTCTTCGACATCAAGCCCTACATCCCCGCTTACGATTCGTTCCCGGACTCCAAGGCTGGGTGGATCGACGAGGTCGATGCTGCGCTGAGCGCTCCGCCCGCCTACACGGTCACCTACACGCCAGCCGCCACCGCACACCTCCGCTGGCTGCGTGAGCAGTGGTCGATCGACTTCACCGAGCGGATGCTGGAGATTCTCACCCGCGACCCGTCCCCGCACCGCACGCGCCGCATCCGCAGCCGCCATGGCGACCTTTTCGACATCGGGTGCGGCGCTTGGTACGCCGTCTTCAAGGTCGAAGGCACGGCCATCACCATCCTGCACCTCAAGCCGTCCTTCCCCCTGAAGTTCCTGACCGACCCCACCCGACCGGAACTGCCCGACAAGGAAGCCCAGCTGGCTTTCCGCGCCCAATGGCCCGAGTTCGTGGATTGAGCCGTTTTTAAGACTGATATTGGCGGGTGAATAACTGGAACCCCTTCCGGTGATTTTAGTCTTATGTCCGCTAGGCCAAGCCCTATACCCGACCCTACCCCACCCCTTCCTATGCGTCCTTCCCTACGCTCGTTCACGCTGTTGGCCGGCCTCCTGGCCAGCACGCTCGCCGTCTTCGCCGACGCGCAGCTCACGCTCCAAGACGGCGACCGCGTCCTGCTCATCGGCGACGTGCTCATCGAGCGCGAAAACAACTTTGGCTACCTCGAGACCAAGATGCGCCGCGAGTTCCCGGGCCGGAACTTCGCCGTGCGCAACCTCGGCTACAGCGGCGACAGCCCGCTGGGAGCCTCACGCGCCAGCTTCGATCCCGTGGCCAAGGGCGTCGACAGCCTCAAGGAACAGCTCGCCGTCGTGAAGCCGACCGTGGCGATCCTGGGCTACGGCATGGCCGCCAGCTTGGACGAACTGACCTACCGCAAGAACGACCCCGTCCTCAACCCCGACCCCGCCCGCTACGGCACCGACCACAGCCCCGCCAAATTCCGCCGCGAACTGCTGCAGCTGATGGACCTCATCACCGCGGCCAGCCCCGGCGGCAAGGTGCGCTTCGTCTTCGTCGGCCCGATCAAACATGAAGACCTCCGCGCGTCCCGTCCCGGCTTGCCCGACCCCGCTGAACACAACGCGATCCTCGCTGAATACGAAAAGGTGCTCCGCGAACTCGCTGCCGAGAAACACGCTCCGTTCATTGCCGCGGAGTGGCAGCACACCGTCGGCATCAAGCTCGCGCACGGCACCGACAACGGCGTCCACCTGAACGCCCGCGGCTACCGCGCCCTCGCCACGAGCTTCGCCCAGCAACTGGGCTGGAAGGCCGACGTCGCCCAGTGGGACGCTGAAGACGCCGCCCAAGCCTCCTTGCGTGAAGCCATCCTTCGCAAGAACGCGCTCTTCTTCCACCGCAGCCGCCCGGCCAACTACACCTACATCTTCGGCTTCCGCCGCGGCGAACAAGGCCGCAACGCGGTCGAGATCCCCAAGTTCGACCCGCTCGTCGACAAGGCCGAGGCCAACGCGATCGGCATTTCCGCCGGCAAGCCCAGCACCCTGCCGCCGGAACCCAAGACCCCATCCAAACTCGCGGAACTGCCGCCCCTCCCGCGGCCCGACTTCAAGCTCGAGCCTGGCCTGGAGATCACCCTCTTCGCCGAGAACCCGTTGCTCGAAAAACCCGTCCACATGAATTGGGACACCCGCGGCCGCCTCTGGGTCGCCACGTCGAACACCTACCCGCAGGTCAACCCGGACGACCTTGGTGCACAGATGGAAGGCAACGCCTCCAAGTTCGGCCCGTCGACCGGCAACGACAAGATCATCCTCCTCGAAGACACCAACAAGGACGGCGTCGCCGAGTCTTCCCGCATCATCGCCGATAAGCTGCTGATCCCCGCGGGCGTCGCCCCGGATAACCGCGGCGGCTGCTTCGTCGGCGCCAGCACCGAATTGCTGCACCTGACCAAGCCCGACGCCGACGGCCTCCTCAGCGACCGTCGCATCGTCTTCAGCGGCTTCGGCACCGAAGACACGCACCACATCATCCACGCGCTCCACTGGGGCATCGATGGTCGGCTGTACTTCCACCAGACGATCTACATCCACTCGCACATCGAAACCCCTTGGGGCCTGATCCGCGCGAACTCGGGCGTGGCCTTCGCCTATGACCCCGAGCGCGAACGCCTCGAGGTGCATTCCAAGGGCCTCGTGAACGCCTGGGGCCAACAAGAAGACCTCGCCGGCCAGACCTTCCTCACCTCCGGCGCGGATGGCAACGGCGTCAGCTGGGGCTTCCCCGGCGCGGTCCTGCCGCCCTCCGAAGGCGCCCGCCGCACCATCAGCAGCATCAGCCCAGGTTCCTACCCGAAGTTCTGCGGCCTCGAAATCGTCCACAGCCCGCTCTTCGGCGCCGACTGGCAAGGCAACGCCATCACGAACGACTTCCGCGCGCATCGCATCGTCCGTTTCGCCTTCAACGACTTCACCGCTGACGCCAAGCCGAAGTCCGGCTACATCACCAAGACCCAACCTGACGTCGTACGCACCAGCGATGCGTCGTTCCGTCCGATCGGCCTCTCGATGGGACCCGACGGCGGCCTCTACGTCGCCGACTGGACCAACCCAATCATCAACCACGGCGAAGTCGACTTCCGCGACCCGCGCCGCGACAAGCAGCACGGCCGTATCTGGCGCATCGCTCCGGCCGGCAGCAAGCCCCTCGCCTGGACGCCGCTCGCCGGCCAACAACCGTCCGCCCTTCTGGCGAAACTGACTTCGCCTAACCGCTGGGAATTCGAACAGGCCCGGCGCGAACTGCTCCTGCTCGACGCCAGCACGCTCCAGCAAGCCCTCAAGGGGTGGGCCAAGGACGAAGTCACCCGTCGCCACGCGGCGTGGCTGTTGAGCGGCCGCACCGACAGCGCGGCCGAACTCTTGGCGATGCTGAAGAGCTCCGATGCGGTCACGGTGCAGGTCGCCTTGCGCGAACTCGGCAAGGCTCACCGCCTCGTCCAACCGAGCGACGTCCCGGCCATCGCCGCGACCCTCCAGCACGCCAACCCCCGCGTGCAGCTCGAAGCCTACCGCGCCTTGGCTCGCCTTGGCACCTTCACCGCAGCCGACGCCGTACTCGACGGGGCAACGAACCACGCCGACGACAGCTTCCTCGACTTCGCGGCATGGACGAGCGTGAACGAAGTCGCCCAAACCTGGCTGTCCGCCGTCGTGGCCCAGCCTGACTTGCTCAACGGACGTGAAGCCAAGCTCGACCGTCTGGTGAAGATCGCCGACCCCGTGGTTAGCGGTCCGCACATCCAAGCCTTGTTCAAGGGACGCACGATTGATGCCGCTGGTTCCGGCCCTTGGATCGAGCTCATCGGCAAGGCTGGCGGCGAAGCCGAACTCACCCAGCTCTTCGGCCTACTGACCAAGGCCAATGCCCTCCAGCCCGCTGCCCGCGTCCGCGCCGCCGGCGCGCTCGTCGACGCCGCCCTCACCCGCAACGCCCGGCCCGTGGGCGACCTCGGCGCGCTCACGGCGTTGTTCCAATCCGATAACCGTGACCTGCGTCTCGCGGCGGTCCGCCTGAGCGGTGCCTGGAAGCTCGTGGCGAACGTCCCCGCCATCGCCCAGCTCGCCGGCCAAGAAAAGGACCCGGCCGCCCGCGACTTCGCCTTCAAGGCGCTCCGTGACATCGGACAGCCTGCCTCCGTCAAGGCGCT
>JBEGRN010000178.1:0-4009 GCA_041180425.1 Verrucomicrobiota bacterium | reverse complement strand
TGTGCACACCCTGTTTCTAGCGGCGCAAGGTTCCTTGGTCATCCCGGGTTGGGCGTGGGGGGCCTTCCTGCTCTTCGTCGGCGCGATGTTGGCGTTGGACCTAGGGGTGTTCAGCAAGAAGGAGGAGGCCCCGAGCTTCAAGAAGGCCGTCGCTTGGTGCGTGGTCTGGGTCAGCTTGGCCGTGGCGTTCGCGTTCCTGTTGAGCGCTTACGCCGGCACCAAGGAATACCCGGGGTCCGAGGTGGCGGAGCTCTTCGCCGCCGGCTACATCCTCGAGCTGGCGCTCTCGGTCGATAACCTCTTCATCTTCATCCTCGTTTTCGCCCACTTCGGCATTCCGGAACGCCTCCAGCATCGCGTGCTGTTCTGGGGCATCCTCGGGGCCGTGGCGATGCGCGCGCTCTTCATCATCGTCGGCGTGGCCGCGGTCGACCAATTCACGTGGCTCCTCCCGCTGTTCGGGGCCTTCCTGCTTTTCACCGGGGTCAAGTTGGCGTTCTCCAAGGACGAGGACGAAGGCAAGGGCTTGGAGGAGAACTTCATCGTGAAGGTCGCCCGCAAGTGCATCCCGCTCACCTCCCACCTCCATGGCAACGCGTTTTGGGCGATCGAAAAGGGCCGCCGGGTCTTCACGCCGCTGTTCCTCGTGCTGTTGGTCGTCGAAGGCACGGACCTGATCTTCGCCTTGGATTCGATCCCCGCGGTCTTGGGCATCTTGCCCTCGGACATGCCGCTGGAAGAACGCCGTTTCATCGCCTTCACCTCGAATATCTTCGCGATCATGGGGCTCCGCTCGATGTACTTCGCGCTGAGCGGCTTCGTCCAGTATGTCCGTTTCCTCAAGCCGGCCTTGGCCTTCATCCTGGTCTTCATCGGGGTCAAGATGGTCTTGCCGTGGGCGGCCAAGCTGGGTCAGCCGGATGGCCAGGTCGCCGGCTGGGTGCCGACGGCGTTGGTGCACGACGGCGCGGTGCATCTCCCGACCCAGGTCTCCCTCGGCGTCATCGGCGTGATCCTGGCGGTGGCGGTCGCGCTCTCCGTGGCCTTCCCGAAGAAGGACTGAACGGGTTTTTGGTGTTTCCTCCCCGCGTGGTTCCCGCCACGCTGGGCCCGTGTTCAAGCGCCGCTACAGACCCTATCTGGTCCACCTCAAGGGCAGCCGGCTGCTGTTGGCGCTGGCCATCCTCTTCGGCCTGTTCTTCGCGGCGAGCAACGCGCTGGGCATTCCGTTCCTCATCGGCAAGGTCCTGCCGGCCGTCTTCGGCAACGCTGAGCAGCGGGCCACCCCGTTGCTGGCCTTTCCGGCGTGGTTGGGCTGGGCGCCCGTCTACCTGCCCAAGGGCCATGAGGTCGCCTTCGCGGTCGGCTTCCTGCCCGCGGTCTTCCTGGTGCGCGGCGTCTCCGAGTTCTGCTCCAACTATTTCCTCAACGTCGCGGGCCTCCGGGTGGTCGAGTCGGTGCGCCGGGCGGTCTTCGCCAAGCTCCAGCGCCTACACCTGGGTTTCTTCGCCAAGCTCCCGACCGGTGACCTGCTTCAGCGCGTGATCAACGACGCCAACTCCGTCCGCTTGGTGTTGGTCGACATCTCCAACGACCTGTTGGTGCAGCCCCTGACGATGGTGTTCGCGCTGGGCTATGTCGTTTGGCTCTGCCTCTCCAAGCCCGACGGGTTCTGGTTCTTGGGTTGCCTGCTCGTCGTGCCGGCCGCGGTCTTCCTGGTGCGTTACATCGGGATGGCGATTCAGAAACGCGCTCGCTCGGGCTTGGCGTCGGCCTCCGACCTCAACGGCATCGCCGTCGAGAACCTGCAGGCCGCCCGCGATGTCCGCGCCTACGGCTTGCAGGATCGTGAATGCGCCCGCTTCGACGCCGCCAGCCGCGAAGGCCTACGGATCCAAGCCAAACTGGTCCGCTATGAAAAAGCCCTCTCGCCGTTGTTGGAGATCTCGGCGGCGGTCGGGATCGCCTTGGCCATCGGCGTCGGCGCGAGCATCGGCTTCCGGTTCGAGGAGCTGCTGGCCTTGATCGCCGCTTTCTACATGGCCTACGGCCCGTTGAAGCGCATCGGCTACGTGAGCAGCCGCATGAGCATGGCTGAGCCGGGCTTGGAGCGCCTGGCGGAGATCCTTGAAGCGCCGATCGAGGTGGACGACGCGCCCGACGCCCAGGCCTTGGGGCGCGTGCGCGGGGAGCTGAGCTTGGACCAGCTGACGTTCGCCTACGGCGACGAACCCGTCCTGAGCGACGTCACCCTCCGCATTCCCGCCGGCCAATCGGTGGCCTTGGTCGGTCCCAGCGGCGCCGGCAAGAGCACGTTCGTGAACTTGGTGCCGCGCTTCTTCGACCCGCGCGCTGGCTCGATCCAGGTGGACGGCCATGACCTGCGGACGGTGAAGCAGGCCGACCTCCGGGCCAACATCGCCTTGGTGTCGCAGGAGCCCGTGTTGTTCAATGAAACCATCGCGGAGAACATCCGCCTCGGCCGCCCCTCGGCCACCGATGCGGAGGTCGAAGCGGCCGCCCGCTTGGCGGGGGCTTGGGACTTCATTGCGGCCCAGCCGCAGGGCTTCGCCACCTTGGTCGGCGAACGTGGGTCGCGTCTTTCCGGCGGCCAACGGCAGCGCGTCTCCATCGCCCGCGCCTTCCTCAAGGACGCGCCCATCCTGATCCTCGACGAGGCCACTTCCGCTTTGGATACCGACACGGAACGGAGCATCCAGCAGTCGCTCGCCCAGTTGATGAAGGGACGGACGACGCTCATCGTCGCCCACCGGTTCTCCACCATCCGCGACGTTGACCGCGTCCTGGTCTTTGACGGTGGGCGTATCGTGGCCGACGGCCCGCGCGAAGAGGTCTACCGTTCCAACGAGCTCTTCCGTCGCCTCTGGGATAACCAAGCCCAAGGCATTTCCTGATGCGGATCCTGGTGGTCAAGTTCTCCGGCCTGCGCGGAGCCCTCGCCACCACGGCCGCGTTTCGTTCGCTCAAGGAGCGGCACCCCAGCGCCACGGTGACGTTCGTCACCAGCCCGGGCAGCGAGGCTGGCTTGGAAGGCTGTCCCGTCGTCGGTGAAGTCGTCCCCTTCGACCCGCAGGCCAGCGCGTGGGAGGCTTGGGCCTTGCTCAATCACTTGCGTCGGCAGCGCTTCGATGCGGCGGTTGCGCTGGGGGTCGACCCGTTGTCGCGGCGCTTGGTGGCGTGGAGTCGGGCAGGGAAGCGGGCCTGTGCCGGGCAGCCTTCGTGGGCGCTTTTCCCTTGGTTCCATCAAGTCGTGACCGGCACCGTGGCCGACCCCCATGAAGCCTCGCGCGATCATGCCGTCTTGGCCGCTGTCTTCGGTTTGGCGCCGGAAGTGCCCGGGCTCTGGTATGCGGCTTCGCGGATGGAGGAGCACGGCTTCCTCGTCGAGCCGCGGCGCTACGCCGTCATCCATCCTGGCGCCTCTCGCGCGGACCAGGTCTTCGAACTCGATAAATGGGCGAAGGTCGGGCGGGAGCTGCTCGCCGCCCGGCGGGTCGAGCGCATCGTCGTCTCGGCCGGGACCACGTCTTCCGAGCGCATCATGGCGGAGGCCTTGTGCGGCCTGATCGGCCCGGCGGCCCAGGCGACCCGCGGTGGGCTGGGCATGCCGCAGTTGGCCAAGCTCATCAGCGAGGCCCGTCTGTTCTTGGGGGCCGACTCGCCGATCCTGCAGCTGGCCGCGGCGGTGAACACCCCGGTGGTCGGTGTGTTCGGTCCGTCGGATTACATCCGCTCCCGCCCCTGGGGGGTGCTGCATCGGATTGTCCGCGTGGATACGACGCCTTTCGAGGGTGAGGCATCGGAGGACTATCGCCGCCGGATGGACCGGGCCTTGGCCCGCATCACGGCCGACCAGGTCGTCCGCGCCGCCGAGGAGGTCCTGCAGCTGAGCGCGCCTTGATGCGTTCGCTTGACCCCAGCCAGCGGGCACGGACTGTAAGCCTGTGAGCGTCGCGAGTTCCCATTACGATGCGGTCATCATCGGCGC
>JBEGRN010000177.1:0-4015 GCA_041180425.1 Verrucomicrobiota bacterium | reverse complement strand
GCGCGGCTACGTGCACGGCGCCACGGACGCCAAGGGCTATGCCCCTGATGGCGACGGCGTCTCGCCCGGTTCGCTGCACGCGACCATCGCCCATGCGGCGGGCTTGCCCGTGCAGACCGACATCATCACGCCGGCGGGCCGTCCTATGCAGGTCGGCAACAAGGCGAAGATGGTCAAGGACCTGTTCGCGTGAACCATCGTGCTTTGTGGGTTGTCTGCGTAGCCTTGACCGCTGGTTGCGCGGTCGGAGAGGCGCGGGATGTGACTTTCCTGTCGACCTCCGATTCGCACTACCGCCAGGAAGACCACCCGCAAGGCTCCCACAACGCGCTGAACGTCGCGTCCATCGAGGCCATGAACGGCATCACCCAACTGACCTGGCCCGAGAAGCTCGGCGGCGGGGCGATTGCCACTCCCCGGGGTGTCTTGGCGCTGGGGGACCTCATCGATAATGGCGACAGCGCCGTCGGTGGCCGTCAGTTGAGCGCGGAGCAGTATGCCTTCTTCGAAAAAGATTTCGGCCTGACGGGCAAGGACGGGCTGTTGCATTACCCTGTCTATGATGGCTGGGGCAATCACGATGGCCCACCGGTGGGCAAGGAGAAGAACGGCTTTAGCATGCAAGCCAAGCTCCTCGCCCGCAACAAGCAGCGCGGAGAGCTGAAGCTCGCCACGCATTTTTCGCCCAATGGGCTGCACTATTCTTGGGACTGGGATGACGTCCATTTCGTCCAGCTAAACCTCTACCCGGCCGATCGGCAGGACGCGGGCATCAAGTACAACCCCGTGTGGCACGACCCGCAGTTGGCATTGTCTTTCCTGAAGCAGGACCTCGCCGACCAGGTGGGCTCATCGGGCCGTCCCGTGGTGCTCATGAGCCATTGCGGCTTCGATACCGACTGGTGGTCCAAGGACGACTGGAAGCGCGCCTACGATGTCGCCAAAGGCTATAATGTCATCCTCTACATCTACGGACACACCGGCACCGGGCTGAAGGCGTGGGCGCCGGATGGGGAAGCGAAGAAGTGGGACTGCATCAACGACGGCCAGACGGATAAAGGCTTCTTCGTGATCCAGCTCACGGATGACCGCATCCGCGCCGCCTATCGTATCAAGTCGGGCCTGCAGGCCGTGAAGGACGAAAAGACCAAGGCCACTCGCTTCACTTGGGGTGGACAATGGGAATGGAAGTATTTGTTCGACCGAAAGCTGGTCCCCGCGACGAAGTAGGATGGACGCCGACCAACTCAAGCTGTTCGGGTCGACCGTGTTTCTGGGAGAACCCATGCCGCCCGATTGGCCGGCCTCGTTTGTCATCGTCAACGCCTGGGCCACCACAGGTGAGTCTTGGCCCCTGGAGCGTAATCAAGCTGCCGACGAAGCCTTGCGGCAGGCCTTAGAGCGGGTGGGGTTGCGGCACCATCGGATTACCGGGGCGTCGCCAGACCTCCTCCATCAAGAACCCTCTTGGGCGGTCGACATGACCCAGGAGTCGGCCGACGAGTTGGCGGACCATTTCCTGCAGGTAGCCTTCTTCGCGGTGGAGCAGGGGACGCTGTTCGTGGTGCCTACCGGGCGCTTGGAGGCCGCGGTGGCCCTCGGTCCATGGGCTGACCGCCTCCGGTAGCCATTTTCGGCTGGAAGGCTCGGCTGGATGGTTGAGACTGCGGGTATCCCCATGAAACGCCTGCTCCCCCTCCTGGCTGCCCTTGCCGCTTTCTTGTCTTTGTCCGCCGCGGATGCTCCCGGCCTCGTCAACGGCAACCCGCCGGACATCAAGACCCTCAAGATTGGCGATGCAGCTCCGGACTTCGATCTGCCGGGCATCGACGGCAAGAACCACAAGCTCGCCGAGTATGCCGGCGGCAAGGCGCTCGTCGTGCTGTTCACTTCGAACCATTGCCCGACCTCGCATAGCATCGAAAAGCGCCTGCAGAAGTTCTACGACGAATACAAAGCCAAGGGCGTGAAGCTCCTCGCCATCAACCCGAACCACCCGGATGGCCTCAGCAAGGATGAGCTCGGCTACGGCGAGTTCGGCGACTCCTTCGCGGAGATGAAGCCTTATGCGGAGAAGAACAAGTGGACGTTCGACTACCTCTACGACGGCGACAAGCAGCTGATCGCCCGCGCCTACGGTTGCCTGGCGACGCCGCACGTCTTCATCTTCGACGCCAACCTCAAGCTCCGCTACGCGGGCCGCTTCGACGATTCCCGTTTCTATGACGACAGCACGGTGAAGTCCAAGGACGCCCAGAACGCGGTGGACGCGATCCTGGCGGGCAAGCCGGTCGCCGTCGAACTCACCAAGCCCATGGGCTGTTCGACCAAGTGGCGCGAAAAGAAGGCCGGCCATGACGCCAAGCATGAAGGCTGGGCCAAGACCCCGGTCACCGTGGAGGCCATCGATGTCGCCGGACTGACCAAGCTGCGCGCCAACGCCACCAACAAGTACCGCCTGATCAACGTCTGGGCCACCTGGTGCGGCCCTTGCGTGCAGGAGTTCCCTGACCTCGTCGAGATCTCCCGCCAGTTCGACATGCGCGATTTCGAGTTCGTCTCCGTCAGCCTCGACAAGCCGGCCGACAAGGCGAAGGCCGAGGCGTTCCTCTTCAAGCAGGCCGCCGGCATGAGCAAGAAGGTCGAAGGCACGGTGAAGAAGGAAGGTCGCACCACGAACAGCTACCTCTTTGCCGGCAGCAACGACGAGTTGGCCGCCGCGCTCGACAAGGAGATGCCGGGCCCGATCCCGCACACCATCTTGGTTGCCCCGGGCGGCGAGATCGTCTGGCGCCACAATGGCGTCCTCAACCGCCAGGAAGCCGTCAACGCTATCCTTGACCGCATGAACCGCTTCTATTCGCCGGCGCCGGCGAAGAAGTGAGGGTGGGGTGGGGCGGAATCGAGGGAAGAATTGAGGAAAGAGTCGAGGGCAGCGTAGAGGTCTGAATCGAGGGAAGAGTCGAGGACTGGGTAGAAGGCTGCGTCGAGGGATGGCTCGTGGGTGTGGCTTGGTCTTTCCAACCACTGTCCGCTAACCGCGCATGCCTTTAGGGTAGGGTCGGGACGGCGTCACGACCTAGCTCGCCGCATTTCCTTCCCATCCGTCGCTAGGTCCTCTAGAAGAAGTCTCGTGAGTGAACCCCCGCTCGTTTGGTCCCTCTGCCTGCAGGGGGCGGTCATCTGGTTGGCCTGTCGGCTGGCGGGGGCCCTCGCGACGCGCCTGGGGCAACCCGCGGTGGTCGGCATGATGCTGGCGGGCGTCGTGCTGGGTCCTTCCTTGCTCGGGGCGCTCTGGCCGGCCGAACAGGCCTGGCTGTTCCCCGTCAGCACCCGCGGTTGGCTGCAGGCGGCGGCGGAGCTGGGTGTGGGCGGTTACCTCTTTTGCGTGGGCTTAGACTTTAATCTGGATCAGGTGCGGAAACGCGGACGGTTGACCGTCGCGGTGGCCTTGGCCGGGGTCGTGGTGCCTTTCTGTTTAGCCGTCCCGCTGGCGCTGTGCACGTCGGGTGTGACGGGTTGGTTCACCGGTGGTGCTACCTTGGTTCAGCAGGTCCTATTCTTGGGGGCGGCGCTCTCGGTGACCGCATTCCCCATGTTGGTCTGGATCGTGCGATCCAAGGGCTTGGCGGATTCACCGATGGGCAGCGTGGCCATTTCCGCGGGGGCTATTGGCGACGCCCTCGCTTGGGTCGTCTTGGCCGTCGTCTTGGCTTCCTTTACGGGGTCGGGATGGGTCATCGTGCGTTGCCTCGTCGGGGGAGCCGTCATCGTCGCCTTGGCCCGCTATCTCGTGCCTAGGCTCTTGGCTGGACTCTCCGCCGAATGCGACCGCCGCCAGACCCTGACTCCCGCGGCCGTGTTGGCGGTCGCCTTGCTCTTCGCAGGCTTCGTGGCGCTCAGCACATGGGCTGGGATGCATGCCGTCTTTGGGGGATTCCTCTGTGGGTTGTCGTTGCCGCGGGGCTCGCTCACCCGTGGCATAGGGCGGATCGAGCCGGTGGTGGCGGGCTGG
>JBEGRN010000176.1:0-4254 GCA_041180425.1 Verrucomicrobiota bacterium | reverse complement strand
GAGTTCCTCATCCAGAACATCGAGACCAAGAGCTACTACGAGCGCTGCAAGCTCAAGCAGCCGATCGACCCCAAGGTCCCCGTCACTCCGGTGGCCTTCAAGGTCGAAAAGATGCCCGATGGCTTCACCCGCAACGTCCTGACCCTCGACGACAAGGTCGCCGGCCGTCTGGTCGAAATCGACGACATCAAGCCCATCGAGTTCAAGGATACCATCAACATCCTCTTGGCCGCCACGGACAGCCCGAGCACGACCTGGGCCCGCCACCGGAAAGGCGACAAATTCTCCTATAAGGGGGCTGATTTCGTCATCAAAGACATTGACTTGATTAACAAGACGGTGACCGTTGAGAAGACCTTCATTCCCGACCCCAAGAAGGGGCGTAAGACCTTTACCGAGACCCTGGCCATCCCCGCCGAGGTCAAGCCCGCTTCCCCCACCAAAGACAAAGCCAAAAAATAACCCTTTACCTCCGACGCCCCGATGAAAAATCACAAACGCAACCGGCTCGCTTGGGCCACCCTCGCCGCCGCCGTCGCTGTCGGCTCCCTCGTCGCCCAAGACGCGGATCCGGTGACGCAGAAGACCCAGCTCCTCTCCGAGGCGCTGGCCGCTCGCGAGAAGGGCGACCTCCAGGTTGCCCTCGAGAAGTTCGAGCAGATCCAGAAGATTTCCCAGGACGACGAGGCCGCCAAGGAAGGCATCGCTTCCGTCAAGGCCGCGCTCGCCGCCGCCGAAAAGGCCAAGGCCGACGCCGAAGCCGCCAAGATCAAGGCTGCCCAGCCCGCTCCGGCGGCCCCGGCGAAGCCCGCCACCTTGCTCGACGAAGTCGCTTCGTCGCACGAGAACCTCTACCGCGAAGTGGCCCAGGCCATCGCCGTCGCCAAGCAGACCGCCGAGACCGGTGACTACGCCGGCGCCCTCAAGGTGCTGGACGGTGCCCACGGCGCCCTCCCGAACAACACCGCCGCCCAGGCTTGGCGCGATGAGATCGCCCTCGCCAAGCAGGACATCATCTCCCGCCGCGAATCCGGCGACCAAGGCGCCGACCAGCTGGCCCGCGCCGAAGTCGTCCGCCTCGCCAAGGTGAACGCCGCCGCCATCGACGCCGCCTCCAACTTGATCAACGAAGCCGAGAGCGCCGTCCGCAAGGGCGACCTCGACGACGCCTCCGCGCTCCTCGACAAGGCTTCCGCCAACCTCCCGCGCAACATCGCGACGCAGCCTGTCAGCAACCGCATCAAGTCCGTCCGCTCCTCCATCATCTCCCGCCGCGCCTTCCTCGCGATGGATGCCCGCGAGATGAACAAGGCCGACGCCTTCGTCCGCGAGTTCGAACGCCTGAACGGCGCCGATGACGCCAGCTCGCGCCGCCTCCGCGCCGAGTTCGCCGCCAAGAAGTCCGACCCGGCTTACCGCAGCGTCGACGAGATCTCCCCTGGCCTCCGCGCCAAGGACGACAAGGTGCAGGAGCTGCTCGTCAAGGGCCGCGCCCGCTACCTCTACGGCGACTACGCCGGCGCCCTCGACGCCTACCGCGAAATCCTCCAGTACCAGCCGAACAACGCTGAGTCCAAGGCCTTCCAGGTGCGCATCCGCCAGGTCCTCTCCGAGAACTCCGGCCAGTGGAACCGCAACGTCACCAAGGGCAAGCTCCTTGAGCTGCTCGACGAGAGCTGGAAGCTCCCGGAAGTCTACAACCGTGAAGTCACCCCGACCGGCGGCAACGCCGCCGCGGACCCGGTCCTCGACAAGCTCCGCTCGATCACCGTCCCGGAAATCAACATCCGCGACCTGCCGTTCGACCGCGCCATCGCCCAGTTGACCATCGTCTCCCAGTCCTATGACAAGGAGAACAAGGGCGTGAACATGTTCGTCATCGACCCGGACCGCAAGAATCCGTCGGTCAACATGACGCTCCGCAACGTCACCCTCGAGAAGGCCATCGACCTCATCACCAAGCAGGTCAACTTCACCTACACGATCAACGCGGGCATCATCGAAATCCGTCCGGACTCCGGTTCGAACGACCTCGAGACCGAGTTCTTCCCGCTTAGCTCCGCCGCCGAGACCAAGATGACCGGCATCGGTACCGGCGCTCCCGCCTCCGCGACGCCTGGCGCCACCGCCAGCCCGTTCGGCGGCGCCACCGCTGGCGCTGGTGCGACCGACGTCAACCCGCGTAACGAAGGCATCAAGAACTTCCTGACCCGCTCCGGCGTGTCGTTCGAAGTGACGGGCGCCGTCCTCAACTACGACGGTACGACCCTGATCGTGACCCAGAACCGCAAGAACCTGGAGCGCATCCGCAACATCCTCCGTCGTTACTCCGACATCAAGCAGGTCCACATCGAGTCCAAGTTCATCGAAGTCTCCGAGTCTTCCCTGAACGAGCTCACGACCAACCTGCGCCTGTCGCGCACCGTGAACGGCGTCGAAACCATCCGCGCCCAGACGAACCTCCGTTCGGTCAACGACGTGTTCGGTTCCGCCACCGTCTCCAACCCTGGCACCATCGCCCGCCTCGCCGCGGTCACCGACGCCAACGGCAACATCACCAGCGTCACCTCCGACAAGCTGAACATCCCGAACAACCCCCCGAACATCCCGACCGGCAACTTCGGTGGCCGCGAACCGAACTTCGGTGGCGCTACGGGCTGGAGCGGCGCCCAGGGTGGCTACAACGGCCTGATCGGCACGATCGGCTCCTATGACCTCTCGATCTTCCTCAAGGCGATCGAGCAGAGCAGCGGTTCCGACCTGATGTCCGCCCCGAGCCTCACCGTCCTCGACGGTAAGACCGCCATCATCAAGATCGCCCAGCTCCTCCGCTACCCGCAGTCCTACGGCGACACCCAGTCGAACGTCGGTTCGCAGGGTGGTGGCCAGAACGGCGGCGGTTCCGCGGGTGTGACCATCACCGCCGGTACGCCTCAGGACTTCACCGTCCAGGAAGTCGGCGTGACCCTCGAAGTCACCCCGACCGTCGGCGCCGATGACTCGATCGCCCTCAACCTCAAGCCGAAGGTGACCGAGTTCGAAGGCTTCGTCGAATACGGCGGCACCTCCGTCGCGATCTCCGGTACCACGACCGTCACCATTCCTTCGGGCTTCTTCCAGCCGATCTTCACCACCCGTGAAGTCTCGACCGACGTCACCGTCTTCGACGGCGCCACGGTCGTCATCGGCGGCCTGACCCGCGAAGAAGTGAAGACCGTCAACGACAAGGTCCCGGTCCTCGGCGACATCCCGCTCATCGGCGCGGCCTTCCGCTCCAGCGGCAAGTCCACGACCAAGAAGAACCTCACGGTCTTCGTCACGGCCAACCTCGTCTCGCCGGGTGGCGCGACCCTCCGCAGCAGCTACCCTGGCATGCGCGCCGGTTCTGTGTTCCAGAACCCGGTCGTCCTCTCCCCGGGTGGCGCGGTCTACCGCGAGCCGGTGGAAGCCGCTCCGACCAACGCCTCGCCGCGTGAAGCCGCTCCGGCTGCTCCGGCCGCTGGCCAGTAAGCTGGACTGAAGTCCGCCCTGCGCAGGCCCGCCTTTCGGCGGGCCTGCTTTTTTCTGGAAGCGTTCGGCGAGTCGGCGAGACTGCCCGTATGCGCTGGCTCCTCGTCGATGGCTTCAACCTGGTCTTCCGGAGCCACTTCGCGATGGAGCGCTCGAACCTCCGCCGCCAGTCCGACCAGTTCCCGACGGGCGCCTTGCATGGCTGGATCAAGGCGTTGCAGGACCTCCGTGACGCTGAGAAGCCCGACCGCTGCGTCGTCTTCTTCGACCTCGGCGGTTCCGACCGCCACTTGGCCGTCTTGCCGGATTACAAGGCCCAGCGCGACGACACCCCGCCGGACATCATCCTCCAGCTCCCTGAGATCAAGAAGCTGACGGCACTGTTGGGCTTTGCGGTGCGGCGTCGAGGCCGATGACTTGATCGCCACCGCCGTGCACCGCCTCGCGGCGGCAGGGGATGAATGCATCATCGTCAGCGCCGACAAAGATTTCGGGCAATGCGTCGGCGGCAAAGTGCTGCAGCTCGCCCCACCGCCGACCGCCAACCCTGCCCTCGGCTGGCGTCGCTTGGACGCCGTGGGCGTGGAAGCGAAGTTCGGCGTCCCGCCGGCTATGATCGCCGATTACCTCGCCTTGGTTGGGGATACCTCGGATAACATTCCTGGCCTCAAGGGCGTTGGCCCCAAGACTGCGGTGAAGTGGCTGCAGCAGTACGGGGGGCTCGAAGGCGTCTTGGCCGCGGTG